>JBAXUS010000105.1:0-21360 GCA_037129555.1 Planctomycetota bacterium | reverse complement strand
GTGCATTCATCCGTTTCGCGACGGCAACGGTCGCACGTCTCGATTGTTGTTTCTTTTGCAAGCGTATCGCCTCGGGTTTGATGTGGGCCGGTACATCAGTCTTGAACGGCTGATTGAGCAGAACAAAACGCGCTACTATGAAACGCTGGAACTTAGCTCTCGGGGCTGGCACGACGGAAAACACGATCCGTGGCCGTACATCAATTTCATGCTATATATTCTCAAATCCGCGTATAAAGAATTTGAAGCGCGCGTGGGCGATGTCGTGGAGGCCAAAGGAGCGAAGGCGGAGGTTGTCGAATTGGCTGTGCGGCGTCAGACCGATAAATTCAAACTGGCGGATATTGAGCGGTTGTGTCCCGGCATCAGTCGTGAGTGGATTCGTACGTTGTTGGGGCAGATGAAAGAATCCGGGGAGGTGACGTGTCTAGGAAAGGGTCCGGCGGCGCGTTGGCGATATTGTGGGGGTAAGGGTAGTACCTCTAAGTGAGGGTATTAGTCAGGGTATGATGGGTGGCTTGCTCGGGCAGGAGTTGGCCGGTAAAGCGAGTCGAGTAAAATTTTCTGAGAATTCGGCAATTTGTTTGGAATAAATTTGGGTAATGAGTCGTCTATAATCAATGGATTGGACATGGAGTGAATGCGGAATAATATATCGAATTGAACTCAAAATACGCACGATGTGATTGTTTGGGAATTGAAATCGATTGTTTTGACTGCAATTTTGGGATGGGGACACAAGGGGTAGTGGTGCGGACGGTAGTGGAGCAGTGCACATGTGCATGTTTGGGAACGGGAATGAAGATGCGGCGGGGTGGGCGGGAACGGCGTCCCGCTCCACGATAAATGTGCACGATGTGATTGTTGTGGAACGGGGGGGCCGCTTACTGGCGTGCGCGGCTCTTGGGTGGTTTTGCGGATGTTCCACGTGGAACACGGGGAATTGGGGTGGTGGGGGCGGGGTGAAGTGGTAGACTCTCTGGCTCTATGACTTCTATCATTCATTTTATTCCGCTCTTCAGCGCGATGCTGTATGCGTTTGGGGCGTTGGGGTTGAAGCGCTCGTCGGATCTGGGGTGCGGGCTGTGGCGGGCGGCGTTTGTGCTGAATCTTGTCACGGCTTTGGCGTATCAGCCGTTGTGGCTTTTGGGCGGGACGTTTCACGCGGATAAATTGTGGCAGCCGGTGGTGATTGCGGTGTGCTATGTGTTCGGGCAGACGCTGTCGCTGGTGTCGCTTGAGCGCGGGGATGTGTCGGTCGCGACGCCGGTGTTGGGCGTGAAGATTTTGCTGGTGGCGGTGTTTATCACGCTGCTGGGCGGCGAGCGCGTGACGGCGTTGTTCTGGGTGGCTGCGGGGCTTTCGACGGCGGCGATTGTGCTGTTGAATCGACGCTCGAATTCGTCCCAGCATCGTCATGTCGGGTTGACGATTGTGACGGCGTTTCTGTCGGCTGCGGCGTTCGCGTTATTTGATGTGCTGTTGCGGAAGTGGTCGCCGGAGTGGGGCGTCGGGGTGTTTTTGCCGCTGGTGTTGACGATGGTGGCGGTGGCGTCGTTCGGATTTATTCCGCTTTTTCATGCGCCGCTGCGGGCGATGGACCGGAAAGTGTGGCCGTGGTTGTTGGGCGGATCAGCGCTGTTGTCGCTGCAATCGGTTCTGTTCGTTTCGACGGTCGCTGCCTATGGAAACGTGACGGCGGCGAACATCATGTTCTCATCGCGCGGGTTGTGGAGCGTGGTGATTGTGTGGTTCGGCGGGCATTGGTTTTCGAACCGAGAGCAGAATTTGGGCGGGGGTATTTTGCGCTGGCGGTTGGCTGGGGCGGTGTTGATGATGGCTGCGATTGTGTTGGTGTTGATGAAGTGATGGGGAATAGCGCTTGAGCTTCAAACGCTATCCCCGACGAGTTCAATACGTCGCTTACTTAAACAACGCGGCCAAGCGTTCGCGCGCTTTGCCTTCGCGGTCGTGGGCTTGTGAGCGCGGGGACATTTTGCGGGTCTGTTCGGCAGGCTTCGGGCCGGCTTTCAATTTGAAGAACGAGCACGCGTTTTTACCCAAGCGGTCGAAGACGAATTCGGCTTTGGGTTCGCGGCATTTGCGCTGGCTGTATTCGTCGTAGAACGAACAATTGGCGCAACTGTGCAGCCACGACGAGCACTGTTCGCAGACGGCTTCGACCGGCATGGGCGCATCGACGCCCTGTGTGATGACTGTACCGCATTTGTAGCATGATGCCATGACTGACCTGCCTCTCTGACTTTCACGGATTCAGCGTGACGCGGAAGCGCGGGAGTGTGCCTGCAGCTTTTCGACGCGGTAACGCTTGGACGAACTTCAACACGCTCATTTGGAGAAGAATCGGGGATGGTCCGATAATATCATCGGCATATGCCGAATCGTATTGAAGCAAAAAAATTTAGTATTCTGGATTTATGTCTTAACCTAATTAGTTCAGTATTGTTTCTATCTGCCTTCGGCGCGCAGTGTCGTTGCAACGGGCCGGTTGGCGTCCTTCATTCATGGGTATCGTGCGCACTTTTCCAGCTGCTTCTACACGTCAGCATTCAGTGGCAATGTCTATGTAGTATCCGCCTTTGATGTAGCCGTCAATCTGTTTTTTAATTTATTTTTAGGACACTACAGCGGATTAGGGTTCGGAATGATACGTCGCATTCAGAATCCAGCGCTGTATTTCCTGACCCGATAGACGCTATACATTAAGCAAGGGAGCGGCCAATTGTATTAAAAAGGTACCATGACTCGGATCGGTTAGTTACCTAACTGACGCGCCGAGGGATAAAGCAACGGCGGTAAACCATCCGCAGCCGGCACTTCTCCAGGCGGGCGGGTCTTCCAGCGCCGGTGGATCCACAACCATTGTTCCGGGTATTCCCAGATCGACTTTTCTACCGCCGCGTTGATCCGTTTTAGCACCTTGCGGCTGGCTTCTTTTTGATCCGTGTATGGCTCGTGTTCAATCACATCCCAGACGCGCAGGACATGGTGGAGCCCATCGGCTTTGCGATTCAATGTTGCGACTATAATCGGTGTCTTGGTAATGACATGCAAGTCCGCTGGCGAGGCAACCGTGGATGCGATGGAGCCGAAAAAGGGCACGAATTCACCGCCTATGCCGCCGTTTTGATCGACCGACATGGAAATCACATCGCCTTTGTCCAACATCTTTTTTAGCTTCCAAAGCACTTTCCATTTTTCAATAATCACGTGCCCGGAACGCTGGCGGTATTCCATCAAATACTCATTCAAGTAGGGATTGTCCAAGGGTCGTGCCACGGACTTCAATGCAAAGCCCATCAGCGACACGGCGTACCCGCACAATTCCCAATTTCCATGATGCGCCGGGACGATCAGCACGCCTTTTCCTTTGGCAATTACGGTTTCAAATTGTTTCAATTCTGACACATCGCACAGGTCTGTGACGGTTTCGCGTGTCAAGTGTCCCATTTTGGCTATCTCGACGAGGCTCAAACCGACATGCTCGAAGTACTTTTTGCACAAGTTGTCCTTTTCGGACTGGCTCTTCCCTTTTCGGAACGCGATGTCCATATTTAGGAGCACTTGCTTACGATGCCGCTTATCGATACGCCAAATCATGCTCCCTATAAAGCGACCGACGGAGCGCCCAAAGCCCGCCGGCAAACTCGCCAACGACACCACAATCAATCGCACCAACGCGTGGGCGAGTCGGTCAACGGTGACGTTGCGGGGGTTGCGTGTCGGGGCATTCGTCTGCATGGTCCAGTGCTTTTAAATCACAAATGCCAAATGACAAATAACAAATAACGAATTACACTGTTTCATGGTGTATTCACTTCAGAAAGTATCTCATCGCTCAAGCGTGTTCAGAGTTCGGAGGTCGCATGGCGTTTTTGCTTCACAATCGGGTCGCGTGGGTCACGGGCAGTTCCACGGGATTGGGCAAAGCCATCGCGTTGGAGTTGGGCAAAGCTGGCGCGAAAGTTGCTCTGAATTACGCCAACAACCAAGCGCGTGCCGAAGCCAGTTTCGCTGAATTCAAAGCCGCCGGATGTACAGGCGTTCTGGTTCAAGGCGACGTCACCGACGCCGATCACGTCGCCCGCATGTACGCGCAGATCGAACGCGACCTCGGCCCCGTCGATATTCTGATTCCCAACGCCACCTGTGCCCAGCCTCAAAAACCGATTGAAGAATACGACTGGGCGTTCTATCAATCGATGCTCGACTTTTTCATCAAAAGCCCCTTCCTCTTAACCCGCGCCTGTCTGCCGCACATGAAGAAACAGGCTTGGGGCCGCGTCATCAATATCGGGTCCGAAGTCTTCGCGCGCGGTGTCGGCAACTTCAGCGCTTATGTCGCCGCGAAGGGCGGGCAAGATGGCTGGACGCGCAGCATGGCGACCGAACTCGCGCCCTTCGGCATCACCGTGAACCTGATCGCCCCGGGTTGGATTCCTGTCGAACGTCATGAAAACGATCCGAAGGAAGCCAAGGACGGCTACTTCAATCTCATCCCCGCAAAACGCTGGGGCGTCCCCAAAGACGTCGCGGCGACGTGTGTGTATTTTGCCAGCGACGAAGCCGGATTCGTCACCGGACAGAACATCGCGGTCAATGGCGGAATGACCGTTGGGTAGGAACGAATTATTTGTCATTTGTGATTTGTCATTTGTCATTTAAACAGCAACAGCGCTCGAAATCGGAAGCCGTTTAAATGACAAATAACTAATGACAAATGCCAAATGACAAATGCAGTTAAACGATCTCGAATTACAAAAAGCCCTCTCACCAAAAGGACCCCCGAACCATGCGTCAATCACTCATCCTCCTTCTCTCCCTTGCCGTCTTCTTGACCGGTTGTGGCGGAGGCAGTTCAACCGGTACCGGCGGTGCAGCCGCAAAGCCGACCGTGGCCTTCGTCACCAATGGTGTCGCTGCATTCTGGACGATTGCGGACAAAGGCTGTAAAGCCGCCGCGAAAGACTTGAATGTCAACGTCGATGTTCAGATGCCGACGAACGGTGTCGGCGACCAGAAAAGCATCATCCAAAATCTGCTCACGCGCGGCATCAGTGGCATCGCGATCAGCCCCATCGATCCGGCAAATCAGACTGAAATCCTTGACGAAGCCGCCGCACGGGCGAACCTGATCACGCACGATTCCGACGCCCCGAATTCGAAGCGCCTCTGCTACATCGGCATGGACAACTATTCCGCCGGGCGCATGTGCGGACAGCTCTGCAAAGAAGCGCTGCCCGAGGGCGGCAAGCTTGTGATCTTCGTCGGCCGCATCGAACAGCTCAACGCCAAGCAACGCCGCCAAGGTTTCATCGATGAAATTCTTGACCGCTCCAACGACCCGACGCGTTATGACGCGCCCGGCCAGGAATTGAAGAACGCGAAGTACACGATCCTCGACACGCGTACCGACCAACTCGACATGGGCAAAGCCCTCTCGCAAGCACAGGACGCCATTGCCAAATACCCGGACCTCGCCTGCATGGTCGGCCTCTTCGAATACAACCCGCCGCAGTGCCTCTCCGCGATCAAAGATGCAGGCAAAATCGGCAAGATCAAAATCGTCGGCTTCGACGAAAACGCAGCGACGTTGCAAGGCATCATCGACGGCACCGTCTACGGCACGGTCGTCCAAAATCCCTACATGTACGGCTACGAATCCGTGCGCATCCTGACCGCGTTGGCCAAAGGCGACAAGAGCGTCCTGCCGAAGCAGGGTGTTCTCATCGATATCCCCGCGCGAAAAATAACCAAGCCCAACGTCGATAAATTCTGGACCGAATTGAAGACATTGACAGGCGGTTGAGTTGGCGAAAATCGAACATAGCATTCAGCCACGGAGTGGCGACAAGTTCAAGTAGCCGTGGTCGCAGCCCGTACCCGGGCAAGACCACGGTCACATAGTATAGGAATGACGAGCCGCGTTAGCGGCGACACCCTTTCGTACTCGAACACGCCCTCACCTTTTTAACCTACTGGCGAATTTAAAAATGCGTGTTATGTTTTTATCACATGCATTTTTTGAGAAGCCCCTTTGATTTAAAAGGTAACGCATTTGGCTCAAATTCCTAAAAAGAAAACGACCGGATCCGTACCTGCCAAAGATCAAACCACTGGCAAGCGTCAGGCTACGCCCGGAACGGTGCAAGTCATGCGTCCGTCTACGGGAGCAGGTGTCCTGAACACGGATTCCAAAGCGCTTGAAGTGGTCAATGCCGGTGCCGCCGCGTCAAGTGTCAGGACGCGGCCAGGTATGGCCGGCGCGACCGGGCGCCAGACGCCGACCAGTACTCGCTCGCTGCCTAAGAGGGGTATCTCGGGCCGCACCGCTCCGGCGGATCCGAATCAACTTCGCGGTCTGCCGCTTGCACTGAAATTCAGCATCCCGATTTCGCTACTCGTGATCGTGGCGATGAGTATCTTCGGCTATCTCGCGACGCAGACCACCGAGTCGCAATTGAACGACGAAATTGTGAATTCCGGGTACGGCCAATTGCAGGCGTTGCAGCGTTTCGGCCAGGATGTCATTTTAGATTTCCGAAACACCAAGGAAAAGAAGGAAGAGTACGACAAGAAGTTTGCAGCGCACCGCGCATATGTGCAGCGCATTTTGGATCGCAATCCGCGCATTTACGACATCGTGATTTATGCCTCCACGCAAAATGTCGCCGTTGAAGTACCGGACGGAGTCGTGTTGCAGGGGCGTGAGGGAATGAAGATTTCCAAGCCTCCCAAAGAGCGCATCAAAATCAAACTGCCCAACGCGGATCAGGACGTGCTGGTCTACAACGGCACGTATGTGGTCAAAGGCGCGGACGGCGAACACGCTGAACCCAGTCTGTATTTCCGCATTCCTATTCGTGAAGGCCCGGAAGACAAAGATCCAGTGAGAATGTTCTCCTCGCTCAATGTCATCTTGTCAGCAAAAGAAATTCGCGAGGAAGTCGGCAAGATGAAGCGGGCGATGTTGCTGCTCGGATTGATTCTAACGGGCATTTCCGTCGGCGTCGCACTGTTGCTCGCGCGCTACACGGTCCGCCCGATCAAGGAACTGGTGAAGGACATGAACGCGGTCGCTGCGGGCGAATTGGAGCATCAAAGCCCCGTCGCTGAAACGAGTACTGATGAAGTCGGGTTGCTCGCGACGGCGTTCAATCAAATGACATCTAGTTTGCGTTCGGGCCGGGATAGCGAGCGCGAAAACCAGCGCATCTCCGGCGAATTGAACACGGCGAAATCGATTCACATCAAGCTCATGCCTGAGAAATTGCCACAGCTTCCCGGTATCGATATTTTCACTGCGTATCAATCCGCGAAGGAAGTCGGCGGTGATTACTATGATTTTATTCCCGTTGGCGACGCTGAACATCTGGCAATGTGTGTAGCCGACGTCTCAGGAAAAGGCATTCCGGGCAGCATGGTGATGGGCACGACGCGCACGATTTTGCGCATGATGGCCGTCGGAAATCAGTCGCCAGCTGAAGTCCTCGCGAAGACCAATTACCATGTCGCGCGCGACATCAAACGCGGCATGTTTGTCACGTGCGTGTATTGTATTTTGAACGTCCGCACACGCGAATTGGTCGTCGCTTCAGCCGGTCATAATCCGATGCTGATCTTCCGCGCCGCGACGGGTACAATCGAAAAAGTGCGCCCTAACGGCATAGCGTTGGGATTCGACAAAGGCCCTATTTTCAACAAGACGATCCGTGAAGAACGCCTTCAATTGGAAGTCGGCGATCGCGTGGTGTTGTACACGGACGGTGTCGTCGAGGCGATGAATGCCGAGCGCGAGGAGTGGTCGGATGAAGCGCTGGACGCGTTCACGTTGCAGAACGCCGAGTTGCCGTCAAAGGATTTCGTGCGTCTGCTGATCAATGCGTTGGACGATCACAAAGGCGAGGCGGAGCAGCACGACGACATTACGGTGACGACGTTCCGCGTGATTGCGTAAAACCATGGTCCCCACATTTAAAATTCTCGCCGGAGCGACCGCGTGTGGTAAATCTGCGGTTGCGATGCTGCTCGCTGAAAAGCACCGCGCGGACATTCTGTCAATCGACAGCATGAAGATTTACAAAGGACTCGACATCGGTACAGGCAAGCCGACGCTCGAGGAACGTGCGCAGGTGCGGCATCATTTCGTGGACATAAAAGAGCCGTGGGAAGCCGCGTCGGTTGCGGAGTTCGTGACGTTTGCCGAACGTAAAATCGCGGAGTCCGCCGAGACGGGGACGCCGCTGATCGGTGAAGGCGGGACGGCGCTGTATTTGAAAACGCTGTGCGAAGGGCTCTTCGAAAGTCCGCCGAAAGACCCGCTCATCCGGGCACGATTTGAGCAGGAAGTCGAGGAACTCGGATCGACAGCCGTTCACGCGCGGCTGGCTCAAGTCGATCCGAAAGGCGCTGCAAAGATTCTGCCGACGGACGGACGTCGCATCGTCCGCGCGCTCGAAGTGTTTGAACTGACCGGACGTCCGCTCGGTGAGGGGCAGCGCGTGTGGGGCACTCCGCGTTCGGATTTGGATGTCCGCATCGCGGTCCTGAATTTGCCGCGCCCGTTGCTGTACGCGCGAATCGATGCGCGCATTCGCGGCATGGTTGCAGCCGGGTGGCTCGACGAATGTCGGCGATTACTCGCACTTGAAAAGCCCATCTCGCGTGAAGCTTCGCAGGCGCTAGGCTATAAGACGTTTCTCAAACATCTGCGCGGCGAAATGACACTGGATGCCGCCATCGAACGCGTTTGTTTTGATACGCATCATTTTGCGCGACGGCAGATTCATTGGTACAAGTTGCTGCCGAAAGTTGTATTCGTGGAATTGAAAGGTGACGAGCCACCGGATAAAATCGCCGAACGCGTCGAACGCGCGTGGGAAGAATCGCCAGTCCAAGAGCCGCGCACGCAAGTAAGCGGCAACGATTCACCTGCTGAAGATATTCACGCTTAAACCATTTTCTGCCGCACTTTTTGAAACTGCTTTGTATTCACGTAGTAGACCCTTTTTTGGAGATTCACGATATGAGCACGAAGAAGTCCAAGGCCACGAGTGGCGCGTCTCGCCGCACGTTTCTGAAGTCCGCCGGATTGGGCGCGTTCGCCGTCGGCATGGCCCCGTCGATTTTGCGCGCGGAAGGCCCTGTCATCATTGGCGAAGGCACCCGCAAGTACGAATGGAATTCGAACTGGGCGAAGCTGCCGGAAGGCATGAAGTTCGGCAACTGTCACTCCGCTTCCGTGACGGCTGACGGTCGCGTTTTCATCCATCACACGAACGAACCCACCGTCTGCGTCTTCGAACCCAACGGCAAGTTCATCGAATCCTGGGGCAAGGAATACAAGGGTGCCGCGCACGGCATGCAGTTGCGCAAAGAAGGCAACGACGAATTCCTGTACTTCGCCACGACCGGACAGAAGAGTGTCGTTAAAACCGATTTGAAGGGCAAGGTAATCTGGAAGCTCGAAGGACCGCCGAAGGAGCATGAGTTCTATTCGAAGACGGTCAAGAACAAAGCGGGCAAGGACGTCTCTCCCAATTACTCTCCGACGAACATCGCGCTGATGCCCGGTACCGGTGACATCTACGTCGCCGACGGATACGGTTCGTCGTTTGTCCACCAGTACGACAAAGATGGCAAGTTCATCCGCTTCTTCGGCGGCGGCGGTAACAAAGAAGTCGGACACCTCAGTGGCCCGCACGGCATCTTCATCGACAACCGCAGCGGCGAATCGAAAGTCGTCATCGCTGACCGCAATAACAGTCGTCTGCACAACTTCAAGCCGGATGGTACTCCGCTCGATGTCGTCACCAACGAACTGCGCGGACCGTGTCACTTCGATACCTTCGGCACCGATTTGCTCATTCCGGATTTGGCGTCGGTTGTCTGGATTCTCGACAAAGACAACAAGACCGTTGCCAAGCTCGGTGACAATTCCGACAAAGGCAAGTGGCGCAAAAATGGCATTCCTGAATCCCAATGGAAAGATGGCGAATTCATCTGCCCGCACGGCTGTACGTACGACAAAGATGGCAACATCTACATTACGGAATGGCTCTCCAACCCGCATGGCCGCGTGACGAAGTTGACGCTCATCAAGTAAGTGCTCGGTTCGGTACAACCTGCTCAACGGATTCGGCGCGCTTCGGCGCGCCGAATTCATGTGATGCAATCATGTCGATGACGAGGTTTTGATGCAGCGCAACGTTTCCAGGACGTGAGCGGTGATTTTCAATTGCGATAAATTCAATCCATCAAATGATTAAAAGCATGTTCTAATGCAGGGCAAGAATAAGACACATTGTGCATGTAGAGGTGCAGTGCACAATGTTGATGCCCTGAAGTTGACAATTAAATATGGTTGCATTACGATAATGAAATGCCTTAAACGGCAATAGTTTATCAGTGAGATCGAATGAGAGCTTACGAAGTCATGTAGGATTTGAATTGAATAATTGCCGGGCAGTCACATGTGAAGTGATCAAACGTTGCGCATTGGTGCCTGATTTGCTGAGAGTTCGGAGAGTGGGAAAAAGGCACGTTTTATGATTGAATTGTTGGAAGGCACCGCAGCGCCGCGCTCGGGCAACGTCACTAAGTCCAATCTCAACCTCCGGCTAGAAGATTCGCCCAGCCTGTTGGACGCGCACGGTCCGTTGTTTATTCTCGGCTGCCCACGCTCGGGCACTACTGTGTTGTCGGATTGCATCGGCAATTTAGAAAACGTTGAAGCTTTTATCGGAGTTCTCGCGCCCCCACGTAAAATGCATTGGATCGGACAAGCTGCGTCCCAGGGCGAAGATGTGACGCAACTCATGTGGGTGGTCCGCGATATTTTTTGGCAATCGTTCTGGCGTCGCAGACATGCCTTACAGGAACGGTTGGTGCAAATTTTGAAAGGCCGTAAAAGCGTATTAACGCTCTTTAACGGCAAGAGTTTGAACGGCCTCATTTTCAGTTACAAAGAGCCGTTTATGTGCTTTGCCGTCGAGCAATTTGCTCAGCATTTTCCGAACGCTAAATTCATCCACATTGTTCGCGATGGTCGTGATAACGCGGATTCAATTGAGCGCACATACCCGCGCGCGTTGAGCAATCGCATCCTCACCGACGAGCTGCTCGCGAACAATAATAACTCTGAAATCGGCGTCTTCCGCAAGCACAAAGGATTTTGTGTACCGTGGTGGGTGCCTGAGGATGAGACAGATCAATTCATCTCACTGCCTGCGTATGGCCGCTGTATGTTGATGTGGAGAGAAGCAGTTCGTCGCGTGATCGATTGCGGCGCGACACTTCCGCCCGAGCGATTTTTACAAGTAAAATACGAAGACCTAGTCACGTATCCCGCCGAAAACAGTGACCGCCTGGCGAACTTCATCGGGAGCGCAAAAAGCGCCGGATTTAAGCGCAGAATGAACGAACTTAAGAAGACGTCGATCGGTATTGCTAAACGCAATCAATCGCCTGAAACGCTGGACGCAGCCACCGCAATCGCCGGTGATCTGCTCGCCAAACTCGGTTACGCCCGATAACTATTGTTGCAGTATCTCGCTCAAAAAAGTAGTGTGTCCAGAGCGCGAGTCGCTGGTGACGGTGACATTCAAAACGGATGGCAGTGCTACGCGTCTGGACTTCAAACACGAAGATATGTTCGACGAAGTGGATCGCGACAATCACAGCTTCAGATGGATCAGAGCACTCGATAATCTGGCTCACGAGGTGGCTCACGTCTTAGTCTGGCTGATACCAGTTTTGTTTAAAAAAGGAGAGGGACCCATGCTGAAAAAAATTCTGATCGCCCTCGCCGTCGTACTCATCGCATTTGCGATTCTGGTGATGACGCAACCCAATTCATTCAACGTCTCGCGCTCGATCACCATTGCCGCGCCCGCCACAGTCGTGTTCGATAAAGTCAACGACTTCCACGCATGGGGCGATTGGTCGCCCTGGGAAAAACTTGATCCGAAAATGGATCGCAAATACGAAGGTCCGACCACGGGTGTCGGATCGGTTTATCGCTGGGTCTCGGACAACAGCAGCGTCGGCACGGGATCGATGACGATCATCGAGTCGCGCCCGGGCGAACTCGTCAAAACGAAACTCGACTTCACCAAACCGTTCGAAGGTACGAACACCGCTCAATTCGCGTTCAAACAAGACGGTGACAAAACGACCGTGACTTGGAGCATGACAGGCCAGACCTGCTTCATCGCAAAAATCTTCGGAGTCTTCATGAACATGGACAAAATGATCGGCCCGGAATTCGAGAAGGGGTTGGCGAGCTTGAAGACCGTCAGCGAAAGCGCGAAGATTAAATAGTTTGATTGAACCGGCGAGGATCGATCTAAATTCGACACGAAACTCGATACATCCGAACGCGTAATCGTCAACTCATAACATATAGGAGTCACACATGTCCATCGAATCAAGTACTCCCACCCCGTCAAAAGCCATGCTGTGGGGTGGTCGCGTGATGACCGCCCTCGCCGCGTTCTCCTTCTTGCCGAGCGCCTATATGAAGCTGACGTCAGACCCCAAAGTCGTTGAAGGCATGACGAAATTCGGGTGGCCGCTTGGCGTAGTCTTCAATCTGGGTATAGTCGAATTGACCTGCGTGATCCTCTATCTGATCCCGCGTACGTCCGTATTGGGCGCGATTTTGTTGACGGGATATTTGGGCGGAGCCATCGCGACGCATGTGCGGGTCGGCGATGCGTTCATCGTTCCGATTATCATTGGCGTTTTTGTCTGGGGCGCTTTGTGGCTGCGCTGCGCTCGCGTTCGCGCGTTGATACCGATTAAAAGCTAATCTACTTTCAAGTCCTTTCGGTTAGAGTCACGATTGTCCGATAGAGAGAATCGGCAGAGTGCACCGGCCGGAATGAAAGGGATTTGCGTATAATGAAGAACGGGTTCTCCCGGCGTCAATTTATGCAACTCGCCGGTGCGGGCGGGTTGCAGGCCCTACTCGCAGGTACGTCATTTTCACGTGTCGAAGCGTCGCCGAAGTCCAAGCGGATTATTGTAATCGGCGCTGGAATATCCGGGCTGACAGCAGCAAACGCGCTCGCCAAACTGGGCTATCTCGTGACCGTTTTGGAAGGCCGTTCCCGGATCGGCGGACGCATTCAGACTGACCGAACGTTTGCGACTGGAACCGTTGAACTCGGTGCCTCGTGGATTCACACGTCCCGTGGCAACCCGCTGACTCCAGTTGCGAAAAAATACAAGATCACCTCGTTGCCCACCAACTACGACAGCTACGCACTGTATGACAATTCTGGCGCGGTGGTGGATCCGTCAAAATTTGCGATCTATGACACTCTCTATAGTCAACAATTGATGGACGCAGTGTCCTATCAAAGTGGTCTAGGTCAGGACAGGTCAATGGCCACGGCACTGGGTTTTGCCAGCCAGGATTTTCCAGTTGATCCCACTCAACAAACAGCATTGAATTGGAAGTATGCGTCAAATATTGTCGGTGAATATGGCTGCGATTTGGACCAACTCTCGCTTCGCGCTTTTGACTCCGATCTCGCCTACCGTGAGCCCGATCTTTATATCACCAACGGATATGATACGCTGGCCAATGCGCTGGCTGCGGGACTTTCGATCCAACTCAATCAAATTGTCACGTCGGTCGATTATTCGAACGGCGTCGTCGTCACCACACAAACAGGCCAATTCAAGGCGGATGCTTGTCTGGTTACATTGCCATTGGGAGTGCTTAAATCAGGAACCGTCAGCTTCAATCCTCCACTTCCGGATTCAAAAACGCAATCCATTAGCAAGCTTGGAATGGGATTGTTGAACAAAGTTTTATTGAAATTTCCCTTCGTGTTTTGGCCCACTGATGTTCAATTCCTGGAGCACATCTCCGATACGTTTAATGATTTTCCGGAATGGATCAATCAACATTACTATACGAAAGCGCCAGTTTTGATTGCTCTTGTGGCGGGGCGTTTTGCAAACAATTTGGAGAACATGAGCGACGCTGACGTGACGAGCGCTGCGATGGCGTTTTTGAAAAAAGCGTTCGGCCCGTCTATCCCGGATCCTGTTTCGATGCAAATGACGCGTTGGAGCACCGATCCGTTTTCATTGGGCTCCTACTCGTACAACGCCGTGAATTCAACGTTGGACGACAATTTTGAACTCGCCCAGCCCGTGACGAATTCATTGTTCTTCGCGGGCGAAGCTACGAACGAACGCTATCCCAGCACCGTCCACGGCGCTTACCTGTCTGGCAAGCGGGAAGCACTGCGCATTCGTCGCCTCGTGCGTTGATACCGATTAAAAGCTAACCACCGACGATCCCGATCAAATGCGGTGTACTTTTAGAAACACTCTCTTTGAAAGGACCGCATTGATGAAGAACGTTGCGCTGTTGGTTGTGTTGATGTCCCTATCCGCCTTGTTTATCCGAGCTGAAGAACCGGCGACCGAGCCGATTTTTAATGGCAAGGATCTGACTGGTTGGAAAGTCCCCGAACCCAATCCGTGGTGGACTGTCGCGGACGGCATCTTGATTGGCACCAGTGACGAGAAGAAAAAGGGTCACGTTCTGGAGACGGAAAAGGCGTATCAGGATTGCATCATCGAAGCCAAAGCGCGCTGGACGGGCAGCATTGACAGCGGAATTTTTGTGCGCAAAGGCCAGAAGTGGCAGTGCCAGATCGGCGTTTCGCGCTCTCTAAAAGTGGACATGACATGTTCGATTTATGCCGCCGGGAGCTACAAAGTCAAAGCGAAAGGCGTTGACAAACTGCTGAAAGAAGGCGACTGGAACGCGATCAAAATCGAAGCCAAAGGTGACCATTATAAAATTTGGTTGAATGGCGAAATTGTTGTGGACGAGGATTTGAAAGGATTCAACGAACCCGGTCCCATTGGGCTGCAAATTCATCCGGGCGTGCAGATGAAAGTTGAGTTCAAAGATTTCAAAGCGGTTGAATTGAAGAAGTAAATTCGACGCTTGAACGGTGTGGATGCGGACGTCGTGAATGCACCGGCGTCCGCATTTTTTTAATGCGACGGCTTCAGTTTTCACAAGGCACACAACTATGCGCGCGTATGGTCTTGTTTTAGTACTCTCACTTTTTATGACCTCCCGTATTTCGGCGGAAGGAATTCAAGTCGAAGCCGCTCCGAACAAAGGCAAATGGCAATCGCACCTGACGCATCTGGTCAAGGATCTTCCGCCCGACGTGACGGGCAAATCGGACAGTGGATTGAATACGTTCGGTGGCCTGATCGCACGGAAAGAGAAAGCCACCGGATTTTTTCACACTGCCAAAATCACGGGGCGATGGTGGCTCGTCGATCCCGACGGCTGCCTCTTCATTCATCGCGGCATTGCGTCGGTTTCACCGCTTCACTCGGCTCCGGCTGAATCCGTAATGACCTCGAAATTTGGCGGGGCCGCGCAGTGGGCGGAGAAGACCTCGGACCTGTTGCGTGAGTACGGATTCAATGGCCTCGGCGGCTGGGCGGACATCAGCAATATGGAGTCCACTCCGCGCCGCTTGGTAACCACACGCATCTGGAATTTCATGAGCGCATACGGCAAAAAGCGCGGCGGAACGGTTCAGCAGGCCGGACACATGGGCTATCCGAACGATTGCATTTTCGTCTTCGATCCGGACTTCGAAACATTCTGTGATGAACACGCGAAGCAGCTCGAAGCGTGCAAAAATGATCCGTGGATTCTGGGCCATTTTTCGGACAACGAATTGCCATTCAAGCACGATTGTCTCGCAAATTATTTGAAGCTGCCGGAGAGCGAACCCGGACACAAAGCCGCGCTGGCGTGCTGAAAAAGAAGCATGGCGCGAATGCGTCTGCGAAGGATATTACAGACGCAAACCGCGATGAGTTCCTGGCGCACGTCGTCGACACATACTGTTCAATCGTGTCAAAAGCGATCAAGAAGCACGACCCGAATCACCTGTATTTGGGGGCGCGCTTTCATGGCGGCGATCTGTCGCGTTCCGTCATCTTTCGCGCGGCTGGGCCGCATCTCGATGTGGTGAGTGTCAATTATTACAATGCATGGACGCCGTCGGCGGAGAAGGTGGCGATGTGGGCTCACGAGTCCGGAAAGCCGTTCATGGTCACTGAATTTTACGCGAAGGGTATGGACAGCGGCATGGCCAACATGACCGGCGCGGGTTGGACCGTGAAGACTCAGGCGGATCGCGGGCGCTTCTATCAAAATTTCGTGCTGGGATTATTGCAGGCAAAAGGCTGTGTCGGCTGGCACTGGTTCAAATATGCCGACAATGATCCCGCCGACACAAAAGCGGATCCGTCGAATGTCGATTCGAATAAGGGCATTGTGACCAACCGTTACGAACCGTACAAGCCGCTGCTCGAATTGATGAAGGAACTCAACGAGCGCGCATACGGCTTGATCGATCATTTCGACAAACGCTGAAGCGCCGACTACTTCGCTTCACCGCCGTTGTTCATCAAAAACGCGATCAAGTCATTCAGCTCGTGTTGCGTGAGCGCGTCGACCAATTTGTCGGGCATGACGGAGCCTTTTTGCAAGATACGTCGGTCAATCTCAGCAAGTTTTAGTTTCGTGATGACGCCTGTTGATTCACCGACTTGAACGGTGCCGTTGTTTTCTTCAACGATCACGCCGGTCACGCGGCGGCCATCTTTCAACACAAATTGCCATGGCACAAATTCAGGTGCGACATCGCGTGAGGGTTCGAGGATCGATTGGAGAATCCGTTCGCGCACGGTCGTTTTTCCAATCGGCGAAAGATCTGGTCCGATGTTGCCGCCGCGCCCGTTGATGCGATGACAGGTGAAACATTGAGGTCCGCGCGCGTGATAGAAAATGCGTTCACCTGCCGCCGCATCTGGAGGCGTTTTGATCTTCGCGAGTGCTGCCGTCCACTCCGCTTCATTCGTTGGACGCGGATTATTAAGCGGGGCCAATTCATTCAAAGCAACACCACCGGTTTTTAATGCGAACGAAATTTGCTCGGCCATTTCGGCGCGAATTTCTGCTTTCATCGCCGGGATTTTAGACGCGACGTCGCCCAGAGCCGTTTGAACATCCGCTTGAGTTGCCGCACCGCGCAACGCTCGAATCGCTTCGCGTTGAAGCTCGAGTGGTGTGCCTTCTTTCAAGAACCCGAGCAACAGCACTTTCGTTTCAGGCGACGTAGCCGCTGATCGAGCGAGGCCGGCAATCGATGCCGCGCGAAGCTCCACATCAAGAGCCGCGTCGTTCGCAAGTGTGCGTAATTCAGGCTGAGCATCGGGACTCGTGTGCATGGCCAGTGCCCGGATCGCTTCGGTGCGCAGTTCCGGTTCTTTCGACGCGAGCAATTCTTTCAAGATCGCGACTTTCATGCCGGGATGATTGACGCTGAGATTCTTCAATGCGAGCGCACGGAAATGTGCGGGATGTTTATCGCTCGGAAAAATCTGCGCCATCTGCGATTCGACGTACTCGCCTTTGTCGGGCTTGTCGCCCGAGAGCAAACTTTGCGTCGCCAAAATCGCTTTGAACATGTCGCTGGTCATCGGCAATTTAATGACCTCACGCACCGTCTCGCCGAATTCTTTCAGCCCTTCTTCGCCCACCCATTGCACTGCCGCGCGACGAACTTCGATGTCGCTGTCGAGGAGGAAATCTTTGACGACTGTTTTTGCTTTTGTATCGCCACTCTTGCGCAACGCTAGCAGAACGCCGAGGCGGACGCGCGACTCTTTGTCGTGGACGTGTTGAAGAAGTAATTCAATGTCGCCGAGGCGTGCGAGCGCATTGACCACGCCGCTATGAATAAAGGGGTCTAACTTTGATAACCGTGGCAGTATGGATGTGGAGGATGCCTTCGACTTTAGATACCGAAGTGCAACAACTGACTGTAAATCTGCAAGTACTCCCGTCGATGTTTGTAACAGGAGCAATTCGTCGTCTTTCATATCAGGAATATATCCAAACGTGCCCACAACGGGAAGATCACCGAAGGGGTCTTTCTTATCCGGTGTTTTCATCCGAATCCGCCAAATGCGTCCATGACTATGAACCGGATACGACGCGTTTGCCCAATCGCTGACGACGAGCGAATTGTCAGGCGCACGCACCAAACCGACGGGGCGGAAATTGACGCCTCCTTTAATCAGCTCCTCCGGACGCGATTCGAATGATGCGCCTTTGGGCACCAAGTTGAAACGTTGAATGACATTGTCGGCCCAGCACGTCACGAGTAAATTGCCGACGTATTCTTTGGGCAACACACCTTTTTCACAGGCGTAAACGGCACACGGTGCCTCACCCGTTCCGGAGACCATCGGAAGTGTACCGGGTATTTCGCCGTTCCACGCGCTAAACGGATGAGTGCCTTTGCGGCCATATTTGAATCGATAGCCATAATCGCCGCCTTCGACGACGTGAAGCAAGCGGCACGGCGGGCGGCTGTCGGGGTCGTTATCGATGGCGAAGAGACGTCCGAACGAGTCGAATCCCAAGCCCCACGGATTCCAGAAACCGGTTGCGATGATTTCGAGTTTGCTGCCGTCTTTTTCGCAGCGATAAATGTTGCCGCCTTCGCCGCCACCTTTTAATGTCGTGCCATCACTTCCAATGATCGAGTACGCGGCTCCGAGATTTTCGCCGAGTCCGAAATAGAGTTTTCCGTCGGGGCCGAACGCGAGGCCGGCGAGGCCGTTGTGCGGATAGTTGCCAGCGGTGTCGAGTTTGATCAACGTCTTGCGTTCGTCTGCGACGCCCGCGTTTTTCGTGTCACGCAGCAACAGGATTTCATGGCGCATTGCGAAGAAGACGGCACCATCCGCACCGAGCAGAAGGCCCATGGAGTTCTTGAAGCCGTCCGCGAACGTCGTGACTTTTTGAGCGCGTCCATTGGGTGCGAAGTCTTCGAAGATTTTGATCCGGTCCGAGCCGAAACCTTTGTATGCTTTCGGCGTGAAATGGGTGTTGTTTTCAATGCACCAAATTCGTCCACGCGCATCGACTGCGATGCCGGTCGGCGTCACGATCTCGGGCTCTTGCGCGACGAGTTCCACGACCAAGCGATCATCGAACGAGACGGGCGTTTCGATGTCAGCGGCATGAAGAATTGAAGCAAGGCAGGCGCAGGCGACGATGGCAATTGAGGTGCGTCGAGCGCTTGAGGTCGTGAACATGTTGAACGGGGCTCCGGACGGCAAATGGTGTGATCGGTTGTACTCGTTTCAATGCTTACACTGAATCTCGTTCCAAGTCGCGCTCCAAATCTGCCGCGACCGTGTTCGCTCGGTGTGGTAAACATGCGGCATGAAACTGCGACATTCGGCGCTGGCGATGGTGCTGGCGGTGCCGGTCTTTCTCTACATCCTCTACCCGCTCGGCGCGATGCTGTCCGAAAGTGTGACACATCCCGTGCTGGATTTTCGCGCTACTCAAATGGGCTGGGATCCGCAGCATCAGCCTTTCGGGGCGGGTTTGCGTCGGGCTTTGTATGAAGAAAAAACGCGCGAAGCGATTTGGGGAACATTGAAATTGTCGCTGTTGAGCGCGCTCACATCTGGCGCGTGGGGGCTGGGATTGGCGTTGTTGTGGACGCGCCGCGAATTCCCGGGACGGCGCTATTTCGCAGCGCTGGGATTTTCGCCGATGCTGATGCCGCCACTTGTTGGGACGCTCGCGTTCGACGCGTTGATGGGCGAATCGGGCATGATGTGGCGGTTTTGCCCTGGGGCGAAAAGTGCGCTGACGCCGTTTTTGCGGGTGTTGCTCGTCCACACGTATTCGTTCGGATGCTACACGTTTGCCTACGTCGCTGCGGCGCTTGAAGACGCGGACACATCGCGTGAAGAAGCGGCTCGCAGTCTTGGGGCGGGGTGGGTGCGGACATTTTTTGCAGCGACGTGGCCGACGGTCCGCGCTCCTTTATTAGCGGCGGCGCTGGTGACGTTCATGGCTTCGGCGGCGAGTTTCAGTGCGCCTTACATGCTTGATAACGCGTCGCGTTATTTGACTGTCGAGATATTAAACGAGCAACGCGATCCTGGATTGCAGCGCGGATTGAGTGTGTTGCTCGCGGCGATGTCGCTGGGAGCGTTGCCGCTATTTTTGTACGCGTCGAAACGATCCGGTTCGGAAGTGGGATCGAAAGGCGACGCGCGGCGCGGATTGCAGGTCGCGCGGAGAGTCGAAGCGCGCGTTCGATTGGGGGTGTCCGCTCTCGTTGCTGTGCCCTTGATTCTGCCACCTTTAATGGCCATCGCGGGCATCTGGTCGCGCGGGGGAAGCGGCGCGGACGCGACGTTGCTCGTGAGCGTGTTCCGCGATTTTGGTTCGGATGATTGGATCTCTCTCGCGCGAAGTATGGGCTTCGGCGCGGTGACGGCGGTGATGTGCATGAGCTTGGCGGCGGCGATAGCGGTTGCGTTGCGGAAGTCGTCGCGTTGGGCTGCACTACCGATTGAAGGCGGTGTGATGTTGGCGTTGGCGTTACCGGGGAGCGCGGTGGCGGTGGCGTTGTTGAGCGCGTTTAATGCGCCGTCGTGGCCGGCGTTCGGAATCGCGTTGGGAGGCGGGAACATGATCATGATTCTCGCGTATGTTGTCCGTACGTTGCCGCTGGCCGTGCGTCCGGTGCGGGCGGCGTATGATGCGTTGGGTAACGATTACTTTTACGCGGCGGGAAGTTTGGGCGCTCGCGCGTCGCGCGTATTTTTTAGAGTCACGTTGCCGCTGATATTTCCGTCGCTGCTGGCCGGAGGCGTGTTGTGTTTCATCGCGGCGGCGGGCGAGTACGTTGCGTCGGCGCTGTTGTACAGTCCCAGCACTCAACCGGTGAGCGTTCGGATTTATGAAGTGTGGCGCGAGGACGCTCCGAAGGCTCACGCGCTCGCGTTGTGTTTGATGGTCGTGTCCGCGCTCGCGGCGGTGGTGTCGCGGATGGTGAACTCGCGTCGCTGGGATTCGCGGTCGGGCGGAAAAGAGTAATCAAATGTGCGGACTTTTTATGATACGTTGAATCAATTCAAACGTCCGATAATGTAATGGCACTTCGTAGGTCAATTCAGTCCCGTTCACCCGCAGAAAGTTTTCTCATCATGATTCGACTCGTTCGTTTGGTTCTTTGTGCTGTGGCACTCGCTGGGGCTCGCTCGGACTCCGCACATGCGGCTGACCCTGCGTTCGAACGTGATGCGGAGTTCATACGGAATGAATCGCGGATTGCGGCGACGGGAATTCGGGCGCTGGCGGTCGCGGCTCATCCTGACGATGAAGACGGCGCGACGCTGAGCTTTTTACGCCAGGCGGGCTGTGAGACGCACATCTGTTTTAGCACGCGCGGGGAG
>JBAXUS010000104.1:0-21364 GCA_037129555.1 Planctomycetota bacterium | reverse complement strand
GACGAAAAAGAAGGTTACAACGACGAGATAAAAACTAACGGAGAGGCAGGGAGTCGACCGCATGTATTCTCGCAAGGCGTTATGAGTGTTCACTTTACAGAATAAATCTCGACAGTGTCGAAGTTTAAAAATTCACGCAAATTAATCTGAGTTCATCAGAAAAACCGCTCAATAATCAAGGAATTGACCTGACTTTTCACAACGTTTTCACAAATCGTATTCGCGGTG
Source organism: Planctomycetota bacterium (assembly GCA_037129555.1). Taxonomy (GTDB): domain Bacteria; phylum Planctomycetota; class SZUA-567; order H5-PLA8; family H5-PLA8; genus JANXLS01. The sequence goes on along the minus strand of JBAXUS010000104.1, from coordinate 21,136 downwards.
AAAAAGTATGAGATCCTTATCCGGAGACGGTTCAAAATCATTCACTCGATAATTGGGCGAGCCGCGCTTAAGCTCAACATTATCATTATCCGGAATACCTTCGAGATCAACGCTGTGTTCGAATTAGCCCTCACGCCTGCCGGTCATCTTGCGCTGCTGGAAAGCGGCGATTCTGACACCGCGCCCGCTGTGAATCGTACGCTAACTCAACACTTGCTTGATCAGCTTCCCACCGTTCTCGGTTAAGCGCATGTTTCGGCCATTAAAATAATACGTGAGGCGCATGTCGTCCAATCCCATCAAATTCAAAATTGTCGCGTGCAGGTCGCGCATGTGATACGGCGACTCGACGGCCTTCATGCCGATCTCATCCGTCGCGCCGACGACCGTGCCGCTTTTGATCCCCGCGCCGGCGAGCCACATCGTTTGGCAGCCCGGATTGTGGTCGCGGCCGGAACCGCCCTGCGAGATGGGCATGCGTCCGAACTCGCTCAAGCCGACGACGAGCGTCTGCGACAACAAGCCCGTACGCTTCAAGTCCGTCAGCAATCCGCGCAGCGGACGGTCAACCGATTTCGCGCATTTGCGATGCCCCTTCTCCAGATCGCTGTGCGCGTCCCATGCGCCACCGCATTGCGCCGAGCCGCTGTAGATTTGAACCACACGCACACCGCGCTCGACCAGCCGCCGCGCCATCAAACATTTGCGCCCGGTGTCTTCCGTGTCGGGATCGTTCAAGCCGTAGAGGTTGCGCGTTTCCTCGTTTTCCTTCGTGACATTCACCGCCTCGGGCATCTTGGTTTGCATGCGCAGCGCGAGATCGTAGGCCGAATTGCGCGCGCTCAGCGAGGTGTCGTCTTCCCGTCCGCGCAGGTGTTCGGCATTGAGTTTGTGAAGCAGCGCGACACTGTTGATTTGCGCGTCAGATGGGAAATCATCCGGCGGGTTCAAATACAAAATCGGTGTCGTGCCGCTGCGCAGATATGTGCCCTGATATGTTGCCGAGAGAAATTCAGCGCCCCAATTTACGGGCCCGCCATTGACGAGATTGTTCTTCTGAACCATCACGCAGAAACCCGGGAGATCGGGATTCTCACTGCCCAAGCCGTAAAGCAGCCAGGCGCCCAGCGACGGAAAACCTTGCAATATGCTGCCCGTGTTCATCTGGAAAATCGCCGGCGTGTGACTGTTGCTGTCGCAGGTCAGCGAGCGGACAAAGCACATGTCATCGACACATTCGCCAAGCTGCGGGAAGAGCTCCGATACGTCCATCCCGCTCTGTCCGCGCTTCGCGAATTTGTACGGACTGCGCAAAAGCGGCGACGAATCTTTCCCGCCGAAGAACGTTTTGACTTCGCCGATTCCTGGGACGAGATCCGGTGTCAGCTTTTTCCCGTGCAAGCGGTCCAACGTCGGCTTTGGATCGAACGTATCCATCTGACTCATGCCACCCTGTGTGATGAAGAGAATGAGCGACTTCGCCTTCGCAGGAAACATCGGCGCTTTGGCTTTAAGCAAAGGCTGCGGATCATCGCCGCGAGCGGACCACGACGCGGCCAGTGCGGCGAGACCGGTGCCGAGAAATAAGCGGCGGGAGACAGCGAGAGGATCGGTGGTGTTCATGTCGTGTGAGCCTCAATCCAAATACATAAATTCGTTGGTGTTGAACAGCACGTGGCAGAAATCCGCAAAGGCGGCAACATCCGCAGCAGCCTTCGGCGCAAGTGGCGCGACCGTATGCTCGGGTGCGAACACCACGTCGCGGAAGTAATTACTGTTCTGATACGTTCGAGTTGGAAAGGCGTTCATATCACCGAAGACACTGGCCGCGTTGTCCGCAACAGTCGAAATCGCACCGCTGACAATGGGCTTCGCCAGTCCACCCACCGTGTCGGCGTAATGTTTGTTGGTGTTCACGGTCACGATATACGTCGCGTTGGGATCGATGCGCAGGGGTGTGTCGAGCGGCGCCTGCTGCCACCCCGACGCCGTCTCGTTTTTGAACTCCGCGCTTGCCAGAACTTTTCCATCCGTCGACCAGATTCGCCCGAGATGTGAGCCGGGTTCGCTGGGCGAACGATAATAGCGGATCGCGGTGATGCGGCCCGCCGCGTTCGTCTGAAACTTCATCCCCAATTCATAGCTGACGCCATCGGCGTTGTTGGGCTGAACGGGAACCTGCGTCGTGAAAACACTGACGGGGCCCGTGGATGGTTGGGCGATGGATTTGAGACGAAGTTTGGATTGCTCGATCAGATACGCTTTTGCCGCGTTGAGTTCATTCGTGTTAGGAGTGCGCGCGAAGGCGAGTTGGAACGCATGAGTGACGCGCGCTTCAACATTCGCCTCCGCTTCCTTAAAAACACGCTCGGCCATACGCCGTGCTTCCTCGCGGCAGAACTCGCCGTTCAAAAGCATCAGTGCTTGTGGCGCAACAGTCGTCTCCGCACGTGAGGGGCACGTCTGGCTCATTGGGGCGCCGTCGAAGACTTCGACAAACGGAAACGTAAGCGAGCGGCGCTGAAACGTGTAGATTGTGCGCCGGCGATTCTCGTCATCGGTGCAACCGTACCAGCTCAATTCCTTATCGTTGTTGGGCAATTCGACATTGATGTCTTTTGAGATGCGCGGATAAACGCCGGGACCGCCCGAGTTCGTGCTGAGTCGGCCGCTGACGACAAGCATGCTGTCGCGCAGTGCCTCGGCTTCGAGTCGTCTGCGATTCGCGCGCCAAAGAAGCGTATTGTTTGGGTCACGCTCGGCTGCGGCTGAAATTGAAATGCTCGAGCGCTGATAAGCGTCCGACGTCATGATCAGCCGGTGCATTTTCTTGACGCTCCAGCCATCGGCAACGAATCGACAGGCGAGCCAGTCGAGCAACTCGCGGTGCGTGGGCTGTTGGCCGTGGCGTCCGAAATCAGACGGCGTCGCAACGATGCCGCGTCCAAAATGATGCTGCCACAATCGGTTCATCATCACGCGCGCGGTGAGTGGATTCTCCGGCGACGAAAGCCAGTGCGCCAGCGCCGTGCGCCGCCCGGACGATTGTTTCCCCGGCACGATGACCGGTATCGCCGCGCCCGGCGCGCACATGGCCTCGATGAAATGCGGCACGATCTCGGGCCCGGGGCGGCTGAGTTCACCACCTTTTAAGAGTAGCGTTTTCGGCGGGTTCTTGGAATCTTCGAAGACCGCTTCAGCGGCGGGTAAATGCACGCGAGCGGCGGATTCCCGCTCTTTGATCCTCTTCTCCAAATCAGCGAGCTTGCCTTTGTGCAGTTCCTCGGATTTCTTCTTAAGCTGATCGTCGCAGATCTTGGGTACTGCTTTTTCAGAGGTGGCAGCCTTTTGTGCCGCGGCAATCTTTTCGCGCGCTTCCTTCAAAAGTGCGTCGCGTTCTGTGCGGAGGAGTTGCAATTCCGCTTGCTCTTTTTCGCGAGCTTCTGTCACGAAAGCGGGTTCGAGAGGCACTGCTTTCAAGTCGCGTGTCTCGCGTTTCGTCCCGGCGAAGAAAGCTTGCAGCGCGTAGTAATCCTGCTGCGTGATGCGGTCGAATTTGTGATCGTGGCAGCGCGCGCAACCCGCGGTCATGCCAAGGAACACCGAGCCTGTTGCGTCGGTCGCGTCGTTCAAGAAATCCTGGCGGCGCATCGGCGGATCCTTGGACATGCCGTCCCATGGGCCCAGTCGCGCGAATCCCGTCGCGATCCACGCGTCGGGATCGTCCGGAAAAAGCTCGTCGCCAGCGATCTGCTCTTCGATGAAACGCGAGTACGGTTTGTCTGCATTGAACGCGCGAATCACATAGTCGCGATAGCGCCACGCCAGCGGGCGAATCTTGTCGTCTTCGAAGCCGTCGCTTTCGGAGTAGCGCGCAAGATCGAGCCAGTGCCGCGCCCAGCGTTCACCGTAGCGCGGATCGACAAGGAGCCGGTCGATCAGCTTTTCAAACGCGTCGGGAGAGGTGTCAGTCAGAAACGTAGCAGCTTCAGACAATGAGGGAGGCACGCCCAATAAATCCGCGTAAGCGCGACGCATCAGCGTGCGCGCTTCGGCACGCGGCGCGGGCGCGATCTTTTCGCTGTTGAGACGCGCGGAGATAAAACGGTCTATCGGATGAGCGGCACTGCCCGGAGGCAAGGGTGGCGAACGCGGTGCTTGGAAAACCCAATAGTCATCGCGGTCCGGCCACGTCGCGCCTTGATTAATCCAGAGGCGAACGCGCTCGATCTCCGCGTCGGAAAGCCGTTCACCTTTTTGAGGCATACGCTCATCAGAATCGTGCGATGTGATTCGGCGATAGACTTCGCTGTGCGCGCTATCGCCGGGCACGATGGCCTTCTGTTTGGACTCCCCGGCTCCAAACGCAGCCTCGCGGCGATCCAAACGCAGCCCGCCTTTGGCACTCTCCGGGCCGTGGCATTTGGTACAATGCACGGCAAGAAGTGATTGGATGTCACTGAAATAATGGACGGTATCCGCCGCTGAGTAGGCGGAAAAACTGGCTGCGCATACCACAGCGATGGCGCTGCGTCGACAAAGTTTTCTGCTCACGATTGCCACGATTTAAGCGTTCCCAAAAATTGACACGTACAACAGCCGGTTGCAATTATTATCACTATCCATTATCTGACGCGTCTGGCAAGGTCTGATAAACCTATCCCCAGCGTTCCTTTGCTGTCTGCCGCGGCCATGGGTGTCTTCCACACGACGTTCTCCATCGCCGACCATTTCACCGGCGGGTTCGCGTCCGGGAAACTGCCCGTGCCGTCTCCGCGAAAACCGATGCGGGCGTCGGCGGCGAACGTGGGGGAATAGGCCAGCGACAGCAAAATAGCGGACAGGAAAATGGGGCTTCCAATTTTCCGGTCTCGAATATTTCTGTCACCCGTACAGCTTCTTGAAGCTATGTGTATCCAATGCAGAAAATCCGTGATCATGTTGTTCATTGTTGTTTGTCCGTGCTCCCATCTTTAGATGACGCCTCGGCTCCGAACATCTCGAAGTGGCTAAATCGGTTGTACTCGTAAGTTTTCTTGCTGTCCCAGACCAGCAGCATCTGGTTGTATTGACCCGGGTGCTCCATTGGGAAACTTTTGCAAGCGCCAGGATCCTTGCTCCAGGCCTTCTGGAGAATCCATCCTTGGCTGGTGAGGTCCTTGATGGTGCTGCCCTTCAGCGTGCTGGGATCCAACGTGCCATTGGCGGTGTAGAATTCGACTTCCGAGTCACCGGCAAGAATCAGTTCTTCGCGGCCCTTCGGCATGGGGTAGCAGCCGATCAACCCGAAGTTCATCGAGTAAACTTTGTCAAGATCGAACCGCAGGTACACCCGCTTGCCGGCCTCTTTGCCTTCTCCCCAACAACCATCGTGCGCGCTTGCCATCTCAGATATGAACAGGCTATGCGGACGGGCCATGCCACCCCAACTTTGTGTCCAGACGGCGTGCTTCGCCGGGCTTGGGAGCTGATTGATCTTCCCGGCATACCAGAGATCGCGCAGGAAACTGAACGCGCCGCTCTCCTTCCCGCCGAAGAGAGGCACGGGAGTCTCTGGATCAGCGTAGACGAAGACCTCCGTGATTCTGCGGAGCTTCCCACTCTCACCTTCGAGCGTCAGCCGGAGTTGGTTGACCTTCGCTGGCTTGAAACATTTCAGAAAGTCGGTTTTTCTCGGCTTGCTCTTGAGCAGTTCGGTCCAGCTCTTGCCGCCATCAGGCGATCCTTCCAGTCTGACCGTTTCAGCCGCGTCTTGACCTTCCCAATACTGGATCACCAGCGATGAGACCGTGCGCAAGCCGGGAAGGGTGTAAGTGATAACCTCTGGATCCGAAGCAACGCGAATGTTGTAGGGTATGGCCGAGCCGTCGATCGTGCTTTCGACCGGACCTCCGAACCAATCGGTGGCGAACTTGTAATTGCCCTCGACCGTCACCCGGTTCTTCCCCGTCTTGACATCCAGTTCCCGCAGCACATTCACGGTTCCCAGGACGCCGTCCTTCACGAGAGGCGCTTCATGATCCCGATGGCCCGACTCGTTGGCTGACACTTGCAGACTGCACATGCTCAAAAACAACGCCAATGTCAGAATGTTTTTCATGCTTTGATCCTCATGATGTCTCTTTACTTCTGCGGGCTCTTGGGCGCATCGCCCGCGTCCGGGTTCCTGGAACCGAAGATCTCCAGGTGGCACCAAGCATCGTTCCCATAGTCGGTGAAGGCGTCCCAGACCACCAGCATCTGGTTGAATGGGCCGGGGTGCGCGAACTGGAAGTCCTTGCGAGTGCTGGAGTCCTTGTCCCAAGCCTTCTGCAGAATCCACCCCTGGTCGGTGATATCCTGGATGCTGCTGCCCGGAAGCGTGCCCGGATCCAGCGGGCCATTGGCAGTGTAGAACTCCGCCGGATGGAGTCCGATGCCGCCTCTTTTGGGATCAATATTGTCACCGGCGGGCATGTAGATGGCGCCGAAGTTCATCGGGCAAGCTTTGTCCAGATCGAACCGCACGTAGAGCCGCTTGCCTTTCGTCACGGCGTGCCCGAAACCACCGGTGTGCTGGTTGGGCAGGTTGGCCCCGAACAGAACTGTCTCTGGCAATCGGTTGATGCCCAATTTGGGTGAATCCAACGTTGTCCAAACTTTGTTCTCCGGGCTCCACACCACCTTGAGTTTGTCGGCATACCAAAGTGCCCGATGGAAACTGAAGGCACCGCTGTCCTTGCCGCCGAAGAGCGGCAGGGGAGTTTCAGGATCGGCGTAGACGGCGACCTCTTTGGTCCTGCGCGAGCCCCCTTCCTGGGTGAGTCTCAGCGCGTTGACCTTCACTGGCTTGAAGCACTTCAGCCCTTTTGCCCGTATCTCGAATATCGGGAACCAGGTCCCCCCTGCGTCGGCTGATCCTTCCAGCTTGAGCCGTTCAGGCCCCTCACTATCACCTCGATAGCAAATCGCCAGCGACGATACGGTCCGCAGCCCGGGGAGCGTGTACGTGAGGACAACGGGTTGCGAGGGATCCACCTTCGGATCGAAGAAGCCGCTGCCACCCCCAATCGTGGCGTCGGGTTTGGTGTTGTTCTTGCCTTCGACGTTGCATGTGACGGTCACCCGGTTGGTCCAAATCTTGACGTCGAGTTCCCGCAGGACGTTAACGGTGCCCAGAAGTCCCTCCTTCACCATGGACATCTCACCTTGCATGTGGAGCGCCTCGCCATCCGCGTTCCCGAGTGCCCGCATGTGAGCGGACATCTTGCCTTTCATCTGAGCTGCTTCAGCATCCTGTGGCTCGGCAGTCAGCGCCGGCAGGCAGCCCAGCGCCAAAAACAGAATCCATGTCAGCATCGTCTTCATAGAATTAGTCGTCATCATTTGCCCCCGATACACCACAGGAAGTTGTGCGTCCGGATATACATCCTGTTGCCCACGAAAAACGGCGCGCCGTTCATCTGGTCGTGGTTTTCTTGCCCGAGCGAGGCGCCGAGTCCTCCCTTAGCCAGCGAGTAGATCGCCATCTCCTCAAACTCGCGGCCCGGCTTGAACACCCACATCTGCCCCGAATCGAAGCCGCCATAAATGTGATGTCCGGCGAGCGTGAGACAGGGATGCGGATCGGTGCCCTTATTCACGGCGCGCGGCGGCGACTTATAGACCACCTGGCCCGTGGCTGCGTCCAACGCGACCACCTGGAACTTCTTATCGCCGGCATCAACCTTGTTGTGGATCAGCCCATCGTAGTAGAGCGGCGATGAATAGCTGCCGGGTCGGGTCGTCTGCTCCCACAACTTCTCCGTGGCGATTGTGCCATCCGCATTTGCTTTCAATCGGACTGCCATTGAAAGGTGTGAGGCCCCGGCGGGAAGTTTGGGGCCCTTTTTATTATTGAATGACTCATCCCACGCGGAGTAGACAACGTCCACATGCACAGAAGCGGTCAATTGGCTGTTGATGGCCGCGCCCGTCCCCAGCAGCTTTCCGTCGGAAGCGCGGTACACATTGCCCATCGGCATCACCACCAGTTCGATCCCGCCCAACACTGCACGCACGGGCGAACCGAAATATTCCTCGTGCTCCACCTTCCACATCATCTTTCCGCTGGCCGGGTCCATTCCGAAAAGAAAACCGCCCATGCAAATCAACAGCCGGCCCCCGGCAAGCAGCGGGCTGGCCGAGTAACCCGTAGGACTCTTCGGCTTCTCAATGGCTCGCACCCATTTGCGCGTGCCCTCCAGGTTGTATGCCGCAACCATGCCTGTCCCGTACACTACGTAGACTTGCTTCCCATCGCTCGTGGGCGTCGGCATCGCGTATTCGAAGGTGAAGCCGAAATGTTCGCCCATTACCGGCGGCATCTCGAAATAGTCGCACCGCATGATGTCCTTCTTGAGAGTCTCCTTGATGGCCTCCTTCTCTTTTTCCGACTTGCCGGCGTTCACCTTCGCGATGATCGCGGCCGCTTCAGCATCGTCCTCCGGCACATAATCGAAGTTGGTGATAGTGTCAGACCACAGAATCTTTCCGTCCGCGGCCGAGGCACACAAAAGCGTGGATGGCTCGCTGCATGTGAAGACGCGATCCCCCACTACAATCGGCGACCCGTTGCACCTTCCCGGCATGGGCGTTTTCCAGACCACGTTTTCGGTCGCCGACCAATTCTCGGCCAGTACGGCGTCCGGAAAACTGCTCGTGCCGTCCCCACGAAAGCCGACACGCGGATCCGGTTCGGCGGCGACTGAAACAAAATGAGCTGAAAGCAGCACGGCCAACAGCGAAACACTGAGTAAAGTTCGTGTCATTGAAATGGCACCTCCGAGTAATCGGTGAAAGAAAATTCCTGAGAGCGGCGTCAATGCGCAGCGATATCGAAGCAGAAGAGAAACTCTTGATCGCGCAGATAAAGACGCCCGCCCACAACAACGGGCAACGTCCAGACGTGGCCCTGCTTTCGTTTTGTGAATAGCGGGTCGAGTTGAAAGTGGCTGCGCTCTTTCCAGCCCTTCTCAGACGCATCGGCCAGCACGACTGTGCCGTCGTCTTCCGCCACGCAAATCATCATTCCGTCCGCGATGGTCAGCGAACCTTTGCGGAACTCTTTCGACGCCCAGACTTGCTCACCGGTCGCGAAATGCTGGCAGACCCAGCCAAGGCCATCGGAGTATCCGTAAAGATGTTCGCCGAAGAGAACCACGCCGCCGGGCAGATTCTTCATGACTTTGTTCTTGTACACGAGTTCGACTTTGTCGGGAGCTAGGACGTGAAACGACTTGCAGCCCGTGCCGCCGCCGGATGTGACGAAAACGTGATCGCCCTTTACGACCGGCGAAGCGCAGACGTAGGCACACTTGAAGGGCTGCTGCCAAAGCATGCGGCCATCCGCGGCAGCGATGCCCGTCACGTGCTCGCCCGTGACCTGAATATACAAATGGGTGCCCGCGATGTCTGCGGCGGCGATGGAGGCGTACTGTGCCGGATCTGTGAACTTGGCGCTTTGCCAGACGAGTTTGCCGCTGAGTTTCTCAAACGCGGCCATTGCGCCCTTCTCCCCACCCGGCGTGCAAACGACCCGATCGCCATCGACAAGCACGGATTCGCAGTAGCCCCAGGGCGGAACCATGCCGCCAAAATCGGTCACTTTTACACGCCAATGGACGGTGCCGCTTGCAGTCCCGGCACACACCAAATCGCCGTTCGCGCCCAGCATGTAGATGCGTTCACCGTCAACTGTTGGCGTGCCGCGCGGGCCGTCGCCGTAGTCGTTGGTATAAGCGCTGCCGATAGGAGTGGCCCAAAGTTCTTTGCCGTCGGCGGCGTTCAGACACAACAGCAATTCCGACTCGCCGCGCAGCCCCATGAGGTAAATCCGCCCGCCGACAATAGCCGGCCCCGAGTATCCGAGACCCACGTCCTTAGACATCCAAATCAGCTTCGGGCCACTCTCCGGCCATTGTTTGAGCAGCCCCGTTTCGGTCGATACGCCATCGCGCAATGGCCCGCCAAATTGCGGCCAGTCGGAGGCGCGCAGCGCCTGAGCGGAGAAAAAGCAAACGACAAGAGCTATGGCAGTTTTCATCGATTCCATGACCTTATGCTGAAACAAATCGCGTTGTGGAAAATCAGGCCATCTCCAGCCCACGCAGGGTGCCGGTGCCGCTGGAAAACTTGTCGGCTTCAACGCCCATGCGCTGCAACAGGCTCACGTACAGATTGCTCAGCGGGTAATTCTTTTTGCGGTCAAACGCGAGATGCTGGCCATGCTTGAAGCCGCCGCCAGCGAGCAAGGCGGGCAGGTTGTCGGTCGAGTGTGCGTTCGCGCTGCCCATATTGGTGCCATAGAGCACGCTGGTGCGGTCGAGCAGCGTGCTGCCGTTCTCTTTCGTTTCGTGCAAGCCATTGAGCAGTTGGGCGAGTTCACGGAACTGCGCCTCTTCAATAAGTCGCAATTCGGCGACAGTTGCCGGCTGCTGGCCGTGATGAGAAAGTGTGTGGACCTGAGTTTTTACGCCGGGAATCGTGTCAGGCACGATGCTGGTCACGCACGCGCAGAACGTGATCACGCGGGTCGAGTCCGTTTCCAGCGCCAGCCGGATGAGGTCGTACATGGAACGCGTGTTCTTCGGCAGGTCGTTGCCATCCGAGATCTCCGACGGCTGCTTGGCGGCAACCTTCGGTTTGGGAACATTCATCCATCCTTGAGCTGCGGCGAGGCGCTTTTCCGCATCGCGTACACCCGTGGCGAATTGCTCCAGCCGATTCCGGTCGGAGACGCTCACGCTTTGCTGGAGTTTCCGGTATTGTTCGCACAGTCCATCGAGCAAGCTCCGGTCTTGCTGAAGCCTGCGCACCGATGCGGCTTTGTCGGCGGGCGTGTCTTCGACAAAAAGCTTTTGATAAAGTTTGAGCGGGCTTCTGAGCGTTGGAATCATCGCCCCGCTGCGCGTCCACGAAAGGCTCAAGCCCTCGCCGAGACCCAGCACGAGCGAGGGAAAGCGCGTCGCGGGGCCGACAGCATCCGCGATCGCCTGATCCAGCGAGACGCTATTCTTGAACGACCCGCGGCTCGCGCCCGGCGCGCCGGTCAGGAAGCTCTGCTCCGAAGCGTGTCCGCCGTCCACGCCCGGAAATGAAACACCTGAGAAAACTGTCATGTCCTCGCGGCGCTCTTTCAGCAGGTCGAGATACGGCGTGCTCTCGTATTCTTTGCCGCCAGTCTTTGGAAAAAAGAACTCAGGCAAGATTCCCTGATTTGTCATCATGCCGACAAAGCGGCGCGGCGATGCAGGCTCGGCGGCGCAGCGGCGCGTCATCATGCTCTCAAGGAACGGCAACGCAAGCATGGCACCTGCACCGCGGAGAAATGTGCGGCGCGAGAGCGGGGCGCGAAGCGCAATGTTGGCAGTGTTCATGGTGTTGCTCCTAAGGTTTGGAAAATAATTTACTGAGAGTGGTTTCGACGAGCAACGTTCGCAAACCGTAGCCGGAGAGTTTTGATTTTTTCAAAATGTTCTCCACCTCCGTCCGGTCGGCGAAGCTTACTTCTGCGCCGGTTGCGTAAGCAATGAGGTGGCCAACAAAAGCGCGGGCAAGGCGCTCCTCATCCGCTGCGAGCATCGTGCGAAGATCGTTGACGTCTTTGAAATGGCGTCCATCTGGCAACTGTCCTGTGCAGTCGACAGGTTTGTCAAAATGATAGGCAATACCACCGCCGTTGACGAAGGGGCGGCCTGGCGACCCGGTGGGCGCGTTCGGAGCACCGCCAACGCGATACTTGTTCCGCCACTGTCCGACCACATCGAAGCTCTCCAGCGCAAAACCGTACGGGTCCATCTTCACGTGACACGATGCGCAGGTGGCGTTGCGCTTGTGCTTCTCCAGTTGTTCGCGAATGGTCGTTGCGCCACGCGTATCCGGCTCGATGGTGCCCGCGTCGGCGGGCGGTGGCGTGGGCACGATGCCGAGAAGTTGCTCCATGACGTACGCGCCGCGCTTGACCGGCGAGGTCGTCGTGCCATTCGCGGTGACTTTGAGCACCGCGCCCTGGGTTAAAAATCCGCCGCGTGGCGAATTTTTCGGCAAAGCCACGCGCCGAATCTCAAAGCCGCCCACGCCGTCGATGCCGTAGTGCCGGGCAAGCGGTTCGTTGAGCATGGCAAAATCCGACTTAATGAAATTCACAACGCCCAGGTCATTCTTGATCAACTCGGCGAAATACGCGCGCGTCTCGGCGAGCATGGATTCCTGAAGCCAAGGCCTGAACTCTGGATACAGCGCCTTGTCCGGCTGTGTGGAATCGATCTCGCGCAGGCGCAGCCATTGCCCCGTGAAACTCTCGATGAAACGCGCGGCTTTCGGGTCGGTCAGCATTCGCTCGGTCTGCGCGCGCAGCACTGCGGGTTTCGTCAACTCGCCGCTGTCCGCGAACTTGTTTAGCGTCTCATCCGGCGGGCCAGCCCACAGGAAATAACTTAGCCGCCACGCAAGCGCATTCGCCCCAGTCCCGCGAAGCAGAAAGAAATCCGGCGAAACGAGCGCGGCGCGATACGCCGCCTTGAGCGCGTCTTGGAAATGATCGCCAGCCTTTATCCTTGCCGAAAATAGTTCGACATATGGCTCTACGTCAGCAACTGTCAACGCACGCCGGAACGCTCGGCGCAAAAACGACGCAAGCAAACGACGAGCGTCCTTCTCCGGCTCCGCACTTACGACTTGAACGACGGGGCGTTTGTCACCTCTTTCTCCGTAAATGTCCTTTAACGCGCTGTAACCGCCCTTCGGCCACGTCCGCTGCACGGGCTTCGGAACACCGCTGTCCTTTGCCCACTCCTTCACTGGGAGGTCGCCGAAGAGAGCGAGCTGGCTCGCGGGTGGCCACTGCTCGTGGAATGGTCCTTCAATTTCAAACCACTCGATGGCCACCCCTCGCGCATCGCACGGCGGGCCAAATTTCCCGAGACCCGTTTCCTTGTTCACGCCGAAGTCCCGGATTTTTTCGCACGACGCCGGGTTGAACCCGATGGCGTCGCGGCCAGTGCTGCCACCGCCGCGTTCCAACCAGGTGGTGAGTTCGCTCACCACAGCTTTGTTGGGCGGCAAGTCCACCGTGCCATAGTGCTCGCCCGTGATGCTCTTCTCCCATGTCAGCGCGCCATGCCGTTCGGTGGGCACGACCTTCGCTGCAGCCGCATCCCAGCCGAAGCTGTAGCCGCTGACCCGCAGCTTGTGCCAGCCGGACAGGACCGGGAAGGCATCCAGCGCCCAATAGATGTCCGCATCTTCATGCCGGAAAAAGCCGAGCGCCGTGCACTTCCCCTCGTCATCACTGATGCGAAGCCGTTTATCCGACTTGAGGGCCGGGTAGCGCTCCAGCCCAATCAGCCCGATGCAAGTGCGCTGCTCAAGGGAGAGGCTAAAGGACAAATTACACTCCTTGCCCTCTCGACGATGGTTGTCCCAGGGTCGGTAGCGGTATTTGAAAACCGGCGGTCGTTCCACAAAGTCAGGCGTCGCCAGATCGAGCGCACGATCGACCGCCGCGAGATAGGTGTCCATGTGAACGAACGAGAATTCCAACGCGTCCGCCGTGCGGTCAAAGCCGTGCGACTTTCCATCCGCAGGCAATTCGTTCAGTACTTTTAGTCCCGGCACCCCCAATAAGTCTCGCAGCGTATTCTCGAACTCCACGCGATTGAGCCGGCGCAAGGGCGACCGCCCGTCGCGCTGCTGCCGCGCCACGTCTGCCTTGGCCAGTCCGCCGCCCAGCGTTTCGAGAAACGCATTCATTGATGCTGCGTCTGGACGCGGCTTCTTTTCGGGCGGCATCTCGCCATCGCGCACGCGGTCGTGGACCCTTAACCATATTGCAAAATTCGCCGCGGAGTCGAGCCTGGAAAAATCCAGCGACGTCAGCTCCAGTTTGCCCTTCCGCGTGTCGGCGTCATGACATTCGGCGCAATGCTGTGCAATGAACGCACGAGCGGCCTCCGGCTGCTCGACGGCCTTCAACTGGACGCATAGAAACACAAAAACGATCGCAACGCTTTTCATAAAATCCCGATTCAATCCTTTTGAACCACCGAGTCCCACGTCCGGCCGATGCGCAGCTCATCGACGATATGCGATGAAGACAATGTGCCACGGTCCACGCACGCAAGGCCCCTTCAAACGTCCGAACGATGGATTCAAACGCGCCCAGATCCCCTGCCTGCGCACTCCGAATCTACCCTTCAAGGTCGCTCATTGATAATTCCCAATTGACCACTGTATTTTACCTGAAGACAGCAGTTAAACGGCGGCGGTTACCCTTGATCCTTTCATTTTTTGCAATATTTTTGGAGATGGTCCCTTACGCATGGCGCTGTGGCCGCAAAGAAAATCAGCGCAGGGGAATTCCTGACAAAAGACGGCGATACAGTCGCGATGTTCAAAGGACTGCCGGAGGAGTTCCTTCTCGTCAGCAATGCCAAAGGATGGTACACGAACGAGATTGACAGTCTGAAATTAAAAGCGCAAATGTCTGAAGTAAAACGATGCCGTCAACTACACCGACTCATTCCGTCTTGCGCGGCTGTTCGACATAAATCACCTTCTCCATCTGGCGAGCTGCGGAAGGTTGCGTGACCGGCGTCCATTTTTCTCCGTCGGGCGAGAAGGACAGATTCGCGCCCCAATTCAGAACGACGTAGCCGTTGGGGCCGACAGAGGCGATCCAGCCCGGCGGCTTCTTTCCGAATTGTTTCCACGTCGTTCCGTCGGCGGAGCGGTAACTGCCCTTCTTGCCCGAGACGATGAATTCGCTGCCGGACCACTCGACCCGCCACAGTTCGTCGGCCGGCGAGGCCGCTTCGCGCTTCCAATTTTGTGCGTCGGACGACGTGAAAATTCCGTCGCGTCCGACGATCAAGAACTTTCCCGCGCCGAACGCCACGCCGCCGACCGGTGGCGAACCGACCGAGAAACTCTCGATGCTCGTGCCGTCTCGCGTGGTGACGCTCCAGGACACCTTTCCATCCGCGTCGCCCGTGAAAAGGAAGATGCCGTTGCCCGCCGCGCCTTTGCGGAAGTTCACGCCCTTCATGGGCGTTGCGCTCGCGGCGACGCGTTTTGCTTTCAATTCGTCCGGGGTGACGCCGACGTTCCACTTCTCGCCATCGGTGGACCAAAGCAAACCGTTGCTGCCGCCCGCGACGAAGCGCTCGCCGTGAAAGAGCACCGGAATGACCCGTTGCGGATACTTCGCGACGTCGCGCCATTCCTTGCCATCGATGGAAACAAGAATGTGGCCGGCCTGAGTCTCGCGCGTCCAGCCTCCGCCGCCAGCGACCACAATCTTGCCGAGTCCGGCCGCGGCGCTGTGCAAAAGGTTCGAGTCATCGGCCCATTTGTTATCCCATTCGTTGACCTTGTCCCACATCATGCCATCGCGGGAAGTCAAGATGCGCCCGCCGCCGCCGACGGCGACGAAGAGGCAGTCGGCTGCGGCGGCAAACGGAACAAACGCGACAATGCAAACAAGAACCGAGGCGAGCGGGAGTCTCTTGATGACACGGGCAAGAGAATGTCTATGACCAATGGGCAAGATCATCAAATACCTCTAATTTTTGAGTTTTCTTCCACGTTCCCGCGGACGAATCCACATTCCAATTCGAAAACCATTTCAATTGCGGTTCTTCTGCTTTCCACTGCAGTGGCAGCCAGATGTTCTTACCGATTCCTTTTTTTGTTCGTTGAGACCAGCGGTCGCCGCCCCAAAGAACGAAGGATCCTGCCGTTCCCTTGACCTCAAAAAGAAAGTCGGTCTGCGCGTTGAAGCAATCCTTCGTCTCCGCCGCGCAAATGCCCGCGACCAGAAAATCAAAATTCAGAACACAGGCGCGGAACACACTGAGATGAGTCCTGATTTTGTCGATTCTTTTCTGATTTGAAAAGCGTTCACGCCAATTCAAGCCCGCGCATCGTGCCGGTTGATGACGCGAATTTGTCGGTTTCGATGCCCATGCGTTGGAGCATGGAGACAAAGAGATTCGGCAGCGGGTAGTTTCGCTGGGAGGCGAACGAGAGATGCTGGCCGTGTTTGAAGCCACCGCCGGCAAGGATCGTCGGCAGATTGAAACAGGTATGGGCATTGGCGTCGCCGAAGTTGGAACCGTACAGAACCATTGTTCGGTCGAACAGCGTGTCTCCACCCTCACGCACACCTTTTAAATCGGCAATGAGATTGCCGAGCAGTTTCATGTGCCAGTGATCGATGGTCTGAAGTTGAGACCGTTTGGTTTCAGATTTTCCGTGGTGCGAAAGATTGTGGTAGCCGTCGGTGATCTTCTCACCAGGGAGATCCAAGACGGGGGTGCTCACGCCGTCGAGCATGAGCGTGACGGCCCGTGTCGAGTCAGTCTCGAACGCGAGACGCGCAAGGTCGTACATGATCTTTACCTTGTCCATGTATTCCGCAGGGTTGGCGGGATCAATGGGCATGGGAGCTTTCACAACGGGCTTGGGCTTGTCTTCCCAACCCCGCGAGGCCTGCAACCGGCTTTCTAGGTCGCGCACGCTCGTGAAATACTGGTCGAGCCGCTCGCGATCACGAGCGGTGACGCTGCGTTGGAGTTCCTTGGATTGGGACGTGAGAGTGTCGAGGATGCTCCGACCGGTCTCCAGCTTGCGGACCTGCGCCTTTACCTGCTCCGGCGTGCCTTGCAGAAAGAGCTGCTTGAAAACGCTGGCGGCTTTGTCTTCTGGCGGAATCGCGACGCCTGTTCCTGTCCACGAAAGACTGCGGGAGCGGGTGTTGACGCCGAGTGTGATGGACGTGAAGCGCGTGCGGATTCCGATCTGCTCGGCTATGTGCTGATCGAGCGAAATGGTGTTGCGAAACGAACTGCTGCCCGGATGCGGCGCGGCAGTCAGGAAGCAGACGTCGGCCGGATGCCCGCCATCCACATTGGGATGCGAGACGCCGCTGAAAACGCTGAAGTCGTTGCGGTGCGCCTTCAGGACATCCAGATACGGCGAGGCCTCGTAATCTCGCCCGTTGCCTTTTGGAAAAAACTGATCCGAGAGCAACCCGAGATTGTTGCAGATGGCGAACATGCGCCGCGGCTTGCCGCCCGCTTCATCCGCGTGTGCGGCTGGCGAAAAAATTGAAGTCATGGTTTCGAGAAAAGGCAGCGACATCACAACGCCGCTGCCGCGCAGAAAACTCCGCCGCGAAAGAGCCGGCCGGGTGGAGACATTGGAGCCAACAGATGCAGCTGGTCGAGAAGGTGTTTTCATTTTTCAGTTATTCCTGAACTACTTGTTGAGAAAGAGAGGGCTTTGAATGATTTCGTGAATCAGAGTACGCAATCCGTAGCGCTTCGCTTTCGCGCGCTCAAGAATCTTCTCGATCTCGGCGTGGTCACCAAACCGTATGGGCGCGCCTGTCGCATACACCGTGAGCTGCCGCGTGAGATTGCGGGCGAGCGTGGCATCTTCCTCGCGCAGCAGCGTTTTGAAATCACGGATATTTTTGAACGGGCGGCCATCGGGCAACTGCCCCGCGGAATCCACAGGCAAGCCAAAGTGAAATTCAAACGTGTGGCCGTTCTTGCCGATGCCTTTTTCTGCAGGTTTGGCTTTATCAACGCCACGATACCGGTCGCGCCAGGCGCCCATTACGTCGAAACTCTCCAACGCGAATCCAGGCGGATCAATCTTGTTGTGGCAGGCTGCACAACTCGCATCGGCCCGATGCTTGTCGAGCTGTTGGCGGATGGTCACAGCGCCGCGAATGTCAGGCTCAACCGCAGCGACGGGCGGAGGCGGCGGGATCTCGTAGCCGAGGATACGCTCCATAATCCATTTGCCACGAAGCACGGGCGAAGTCGTGGTGCCGTTAGCGGTGACTTTGAGCACGCTGGCCTGCGTCATGATGCCCCCGCGCGGGCTGTCAGGCGGTAGTGTGACACGGCGCATGGCAATGCCTTTCACGCCGGGAATGCCATAGTGGATTGCGAGCCGTTCGTTGAGAAACGTGAAATCGGAGTCCACAACCGTGCGCGCGGGCAGATCACGTTTCACCATCTCAGAGAAGTAGAGCTGCGTCTCCGCGAGGGCGGCTTCCGCAAGCGCGTCGTCGAGGTAGTAATCGTTATAGAGCGTGGTCGAAGGGGTGGAGTCCTCCATCTTGCGGAGATCAATCCAGTAGTCGAGAAACGCCTCCTCGAAGCGATGCGCCTTCGGGTCGGCCAACATGCGTTCGGTTTCCACGCGCAGTACGTCCGGCTTGCTCAACTCGCCGCGACCCGCGCGGGCGCGCAGCGCTTCGTCGGGCGTTGAATTCCAAAGGAAGAGCGCAAGGCGCGTCGCAATCGCGTTGTCATCAAGCCGGCCTGGTTTCTCGTCGAGAAACACAAAGTCTCGCGACGCGAGTACCGCCGTGTAGCCTGCGATCATGGCCTCCGCGAAACTCAGCCCGGCACCCCGCCGATTTTCCACGAGCGCCAGAAAACGCTGCAAGTCGCTTTCAACGACGGGCCGCCGGTAAGCGTGTTGAAGGAAGCCGCGCATCAAGCGCTCCGAATCTTTCTTCGGATCTTTGGACACGACATCCACGGCGACCTCACTGAGCGGCTCGGCAGGCTCGCCGGACTTGGGCCTGTTGGCGGTGCGATCAACGACTGAAATCGTCAAGCCGGGGGCATTGCCATCAACCTTGACGAGCGGCAAATCGCCGAACAAAACGCGGTAGCCGGCAGTGGTGGTATCGTCGTAAAGCGGGCCTTCGACTTCCATCCAGCGAAACGCGACGCCCGGCCCGCCGTCTTTCGTCGTCAATGGATTTTTCCAGGCAGGCGGACGGGAACGAAAGAACCGTGATGGATCGGGAACCAGCGTTTCGTTGGCGAGCAGCCAGACTTCGCCGATGTCATGGACACCAGGTTGCGGTGTGAGATCGAACGCACCAACGCGGCGGTTCATCATGCCATTGCGCGTGTAGACGGTGATGGGCTCGTCGCCGTGCCCAGCACTAATGGGCTCAAGGGCTTTTTCATTTTCGTTGCCAGCAGGACGCGACTTGCTTCCAGGCGCCACCCATACCGTACCGCCGCTGAATCGAATCCGATAGCGGCCCGCGACAGGCGCGCGAAAACCATCCCATCGATACCTGAAACCTGTTACGTAGTTGCTCGCAATCCAGCCGACCGCTTCCTCATCGCGCACCTTCGGATCCTTGTCGCCAACAGTGATCGGCTGGTTCTTTGAATCAGCCTGCGCTTTCGTTCCAAGCACGAGAAACGTATTCCGGTCGCCAACCTTACTGGCGTCTTTCGTGAGCGTTTTGGTCGTCAGTGTGCGTTGATCTCTGGCATAGTACCGCTTCGTAGTGGTCGGCGGGTGATCAAACTGCACGCTGATCGCCTGCCGCAACGCATAGTCTGCGGCGGACATATAGCGGGACAAATGCACGTGCGATACATCGAGCGCGTCGCCAATTTTGTTGTAGCGGAACGCTTCGCCATCGTCAGGAAACTGGCCCTTCACCTGCAGCCAGGGCGCGGAGAGCAAATCCTTCAACGCATTTTCGTATTCGTAGCCGTTGAGCCGACGTTGCGTCGCGCGCCCTTCTGCAGCGATTCGCTTTTGCTCGAACGCAATCAACTCTGATGCAATGGATTTAATGAAACCATCTAAATCCGCTGCTGGAGGGCGCTCCCTTTTCTTCGGCGGCATCTCGCCGGCGCTCACGCGGTCAAACACTTTCACCCACGTCGTGAAATTGGTTGCGTTCTCGGGCTGTAATGCGAGCGCGCTCAAATCAAGCCCGCCTTTTTTCGTATCAGAGTCGTGACAGTCCGTGCAATGTTGACCGAGAAAGGCTCTTGTGGAAGCTGGCACCTCAGCCGCCTTTGTTGAAAGTATCGATAGCAACTGCAGTATGAGTCCGATCGCGCTAAACACAGCACCACGACGCAACAGTGCTGCAAGATGGTTAGATCGGAGTAATGCAGTGGTTCGAGTGTTCATTCGTCATTACCCTTTCGCACGGCTTCAAAGCCCTTCACGCCTGCCGAGTTGCTGCTTCCGAAGGTGTCGGTCTCGACGCGCATGTGCTGCGCGAGAGACACGAAGAGATTGCTCAACAGCAGGGTTGTGAGAGTCAGAATGTATGTGCTCATGGTTGGCTTCCCATCACTTTGAATTCGTACACCACGTTCCCGCCGCTGCATCCACTTTCCACTCCGAATACCATTTCAAAAGCGGTTCGTCGCCATTCCAATGCAATGGCAGCCAGACATTCTTGCCGATCCCGGTTCTCGTTCGCTGCGACCATCTGTCGCCACCCCAAAGCACAAAAGATCCGGTCGAGCCTTTCACCTCAAACAGGAAATCTGTTTGCGAGTTGAACGAATTCTTGGTTGACGGCTCGGTGGCGACTTCCTTGTATGCGGACCAGGGACCGGCAAGCGAACTGGCCGTGGAGTAATAGGTTCGTGTGGATCCCCACCCCGCCACTCCCGAAGCGAAGATCCAGTATTTCCCATTCATCTTGGTCAAATAGGGTGCTTCGTGGTTGCCGTGGATCGTGCAGAGCATTGTGTCATAGTGCAAGTAATCCGGGGTCAGTTGCAGGACGAAAAAGCATTTCTGTCCGGTTCCGGCGGAGACGACGTAGGCCTTTCCGTCCGCATCCTTGAATGCGCACAGATCGCCATAGGCATAGTAGTCGCCTGTTGGACTCTTGGGGCGCTCATGGCTGCGCAACACGAAATCACCGGTCGGCGTATCGCACTCGGCGAAACCGATCTCGCCCGCCTTGCGGGGATTGTCCGGAATGACCGGATCCTCATAGGGCAACCGGTGCTTGGTGATCATTACATACTTCTTCGTCGCATCGTTGTAGAGCACATGGAGCCGGTCGGGAATGATTTCAAAGCCATTCTTCCCATAGGTCGCCACGTCCCGCTCGAATTTCCAGTGGGATAAATCCTTCGACGAGTAGCAGGTCACGGTGTCATTCCGATTGTCTCCGGGATGATCGGCCCAGCCGTAGAAATAGAATGTGTCACCGAACTTCGCAAGATTACCGCCCTGGCAAAGGATCTCCTGGCCACGGTCATCCTTCCAGACGGTATCGTTCGCAATCAAAGGACCGGCGTCCACCGCAAAC
>JBAXUS010000103.1:0-21784 GCA_037129555.1 Planctomycetota bacterium | reverse complement strand
CCTTTATTCATACACAAATTAAAACGGGCCGACTGTTGTCCGCTCTGCTGATGCTTTTGGTTGCGGCTGCGGTGACTGCTGCTGATTCGTTTACGACGGTGGCTCCGTTGACGTCAGTGCGTTCACAGGCAAGTGAGACGGTGTTGCCGAATGGAAAAGTATTGGTCGCTGGAGGTTCGGGCGTATCCGGGAGTTTGACGAGCGCTGAAATTTACGATCCGATTGGAAACACATGGACGTCGACGGGGCAGGCGATGACCTCAGCGCACTCCAAGCATTGCGCGGTTTTGTTGCCGAATGGATTGGTGCTCGTGGCGGGTGGTGACGGTTTGTCGGGTCCGACTGGAGTGGCGGAATTATACGATCCGGTGATGGACACGTGGCAGGCCACGGCTCAACCGATGAACGTCGCCCGCAATTCGTTCACCGCGACGCTGCTGCAAGATGGAACCGTGCTGGTCGCAGGTGGAAATGACGCCGGCGGATTTTCAAATACGGCTGAAATCTACGATCCGATTATGGATACTTGGACGTCGACGGGGACGCTTTCCGATGCGCGGGCAAACCACACGGCGACGATGTTGAATAATGGCACTGTGATGGTCACTGGCGGAAGTGACAGCGGCGGTTTTGCGACGATCACTGAAGTCTTCGATCCGGCATTTGGTTCGTGGTCGCAAATTGCGCCTTTGAATACGGGACGCGCATTTCACGGCGCGTGTTTGCTGTCCAATGGAAGTGTGCTGGTCACCGGTGGCGTTAACGCAGGCGGAGCATTGAATAGTGCTGAAATTTACGATTCGATTTTTACGACGTGGAGCCCGACGATTCAACCGATGGGCACTGCGCGCCAACGCCATACTCAAACAGTGCTGCCCAGTGGAAAGATACTCGTCGCTGGCGGATTTGTTGCGCCATCGACGTACTTGGCTTCTGCGGAAATTTACGATCCGAACGGTCTCTCGTGGACAGGAACATCCGTACCGCTGAACGCCGGTCGGAGCTTTCACGTTGCGACGCGTTTACCGAGCGGCGATGTGCTGCTGGCAGGCGGGAGTAATGCGGGTGGCAGTATGGGTTCCGCTGAAATATACAGCGAAGGAGCGCCCACGACACCGACGATTGTGATTCTTGCTGGTGACAATCAAATCGGAGCGCCGAGCGCGCCACTTCCTATGCCGATTGTCGCGCAGGTCATTTATCAAAATGGGAATCCTGTCGGTCCAGGCGTGACGGTGACGTTTGCGGTCACGTTGGGAGGAGGCAATATTCTGGGGGGAACGACGACCACCGATCCCAACGGTATCGCCATTCCCGGACCGTGGACACTCGGCCCGGTTGCCGGCCCGAATTCACTGACTGTCACGAGCGGCTCTGCCACGCCAGTTATCGTCAATGCCACGGGCATTAACGGCGGAGGTGGATCGCCTGCTCAGATCGTCATTATCGCGGGAGACAATCAGACCGCTCCCGTCAACACAAACGTACCCATCGCGCCGGTGGTTCAAGTACTTGATTCCATGAGTCAGCCGGTGGCGAATGCGCTGGTCACGTTCGCGGTCACGCAAGGCAACATTGCAACCACCAGCCCCACGACGGACAGTAATGGATTTATTTCGCTCGCCAGTTGGACGCTCGGCCCCGTCCCAGGTCCGAACACGTTGACGTGTTCCTGCGTCGGAGCGCCTGACGCAATTTTCACTGCGACGGCCACGGTTGCCGGTGGAACGCCAACTCAGATCGTGATCATTTCGGGTAATAATCAAACTGCACCCGTCAATACGAGTGTGCCCATCTCGCCGCTGGTACAAGTACTCGACGCCATGAATCAACCCGTGGCGAACGTGCCGGTTACGTTCTCGGTGACGCAAGGCAGCATCGCATCCATCAGCCCCACGACGGATATCAACGGCTATATTTCGCCTGCCAATTGGACGCTTGGCACAGTGACCGGGACCAACACGTTGACCTGTTCCAGTGCCGGATTGCCCACTGTATTTTTCATAGCGACTGCATCGCCCGGACCCGTCACGCAACTCATTGTCACAGCCGGTGACAATCAGACGGCTGCGGTGGGCACGGCAGTGGCGATTGCTCCGACCGTTCAAGTGTTGGACTCATTCAATAATTTTGCCGCTGGCGCATCGGTGACGTTCGCGATTGCGTCGGGCGGTGGTTCGATCACGGGCGGGAATGCCGTTGCCGACGTCAGTGGAATTGCGACGTTGGGCAGTTGGACGCTAGGCACCGTTTCGGGCACCAATACGTTGACGGCCACCAGCGGCACGGCTCCGGTTGCGACGCTCACGGCGACGGGCACGGGGACGATTGGAAACATTTTTGCGATCACGGCGTTTTCGACGAACGACAATCCCGGCTACCTTGGGTTGCCGGTGTCGTACACGTTCTCGGCGAATGATCCAAACAATTCGACGCTGACTTACACGTTTGATTTCGGCGATGGCTCAGCGGTCAGGACCGGATCGTTTGCAGTCGGAACGTTTGTGACGGTAACGAACAATTACAGCGGAGGCGGATTGTTCCCGATTACGTTGACGGTGGCGAATGATGTTGCGTCATTGATGCAGACGGTGACGGAAACGATTCCGGTGCCGCCGTCGATTGCGACCGGAATTCCCAACGTTTCGGACAGTATTTACACGGTGGTTAATCCGACCAACAATCTGGGTATCAGCGTCTTGCGCAGCAATGGAGGCATCATTCAATTGGGGATTGATGTCGGATCGTTGATACGCGCGAACGTTTCGGTTTCGACCGATTGGGGCGACGTTGCGGGGCGCTCGGCGAAAGTAAGCGGGACGACGCCGGTGCATCAATATGTTCAGCACGGCATTTTCGTTGCGAAGACGACCGTGACGGACAAAGACACTGGCAAGATGCTCGGACAAGGGCGCAAGACGCTTGTCATCAGTTCGCGTGAAACCGGCGAAACCACAACGACGATAGCGGATTTGAAATCGGGTCGCGGATTGACCGGTGTTGCTCCGAGCAACGCTATCGGTCTGCGCAATATTCAGGGTAAATTTACGTTCAGTGAGAAATCGAAAGACACCGTGTCGTTCAGCGGCATGATTCAATTGGCCGCCGGTTTGGACCTCTCGAAGCCGCACGAATTTTCAGTCGCTCTTGGTAACGTGGTCGTCAATACGACGCTCGACGCACGCGGCTCAGGCGGCGTTCCCGGCACCCCGGCGATCCTGCGTAATTTGAAAGTCATGTATCCGAAGATCAGCAAAGGCAAGTTGACCAAAGGCGGCGAAAGCTGTCGCATCGATGTGACGTTCATTACAGCGGGCTTGGTCGCAGCCGGGTTCGACACCGAAGGCATCGTAAAAGACGCGCGCGACTTGTCGTCCAACGGAACAGCGGGGCGAAAGATTCAAGTCGGCATGCTGCTCGACGGCGTCCCCTACGAATCGCTCCCCAGTTCCACGCTGGTCCAACCCAAGAGCACCGATTTCGGAACAATCTCCGGGCGCACGGGGCGGTGAGGTGCGATGTGTGTGACCACGAAATGCCGCGCGGCAAAAGGCCGCTCGCCAAGACGGGCGATTGGCTGACTACAATCGATCCCCGTGGCGACGAATTTTGCGTCAAGGTTCTGGAGGACGAGACCGAGGGGATGACGCATCTGCGCGTGCTTTTGTATAGTAAGGAGATTCGGATGCCTGTGAAGGAGATTGGAATCCGTCCTGTTTGAACGAGTGAATAGGATAGGTATTTATTTAGCGCTTTTCTGCGTTTCAGTTCCGTGCGCGTCACGCGAGCCGGCCTGTTTCCATTGCATTTTGAACGTTCACCCGTATAAATACCCCGCCTCATTTTGTCTCTTTTTTGCTCGAGAAATTCTAACGCTTTGTCGGAATGATCATGCCCAAACGCGCCACGAAACAACTTCCCGCCGCACCCGCATTTGCTCACGCTGCATCCGTTTACCAAACGCATTTGCTCAGTGAGGCTGAGGCGAAGGCGCGGGGTATTCGGCCGATTCGGAAATTGCTGGTTGCTAACCGCAGCGAAATCGCGATTCGCGTGTTTCGCGCGTGTAACGAAATGGGCATCGCGACCGTCGGGATTTACAGCGAGGAAGACAAGCTCGCGTTGCACCGCTACAAGTGCGATGAGGCGTATCAGGTCGGCAAGGGCAAGGGGCCGGTCGCGGCGTATTTGGGGATGGATGACATCGTGGCACTCGCGCTCGAAAAAGGCGTTGATGCGATTCATCCGGGTTACGGGTTCTTGTCTGAAAATGGCGAGTTTGCGTCGAAGGTCATCGCGGCTGGAATCATCTGGGTTGGACCAGATCCCAGCGTCATGGCGAAAGTGTCGGACAAAGTCAGTGCGCGCAAGCTCGCGACGAGCCTCGGCCTGCCGGTTATTCCTGGGACGCCGGGACCGGTTGCGTCCGTCGAGGAGGCGTTGAAGTTTGCGAATAAGTGCGGCTACCCGGTCATGATCAAGGCCAGCCATGGCGGCGGCGGGCGCGGGATTCGCGCGGTGAGCAACGATGACGAATTGCGCCTGATGCTTCCGGCGGCTCAGGCTGAAGCGCAAGTCGCGTTCGGATGCGGCGAATGTTTTATCGAAAAACGGATCATCAAACCGAAGCATTTGGAAGTCCAGATTCTTGGAGACATGCACGGCAATGTGCTGCATTTGTTCGAACGCGATTGTTCGATTCAGCGCCGCAATCAGAAGGTGATTGAATTTGCTCCGAGCATGGCGTTGAACGAAGCGCAGCGTAAAAATCTCTGCGACATGGCGGTGAAATTCGCCAGCGCGGCGGGTTACCAGAACGCGGGAACCGTCGAGTTCTTGATGGATCCGAAAACCGGCGCGATCTATTTGATCGAAATGAACACGCGCATCCAAGTCGAGCACACGGTCACTGAAATGGTGACGGGCGTTGATTTGGTCCAAGCGCAAATCCGTATCGCAGAGCGTTACAAAATCAGCGATCCGCAGACGCGCGTTCCGGCGCAAGACAAGATTCAATTGCGCGGTTACGCGATCCAGGCGCGCATCACGACTGAGAATCCGGCGAAGAATTTCACGCCGGATTATGGTCGCATGAGCACGTATCGATCAGCGGCAGGATTCGGCATTCGTCTCGACGGCGGCACGGCGTTCGGCGGGGCGGTGATCACGCCATATTACGATTCGCTGTTGGTGAAGACGACGAGCTTGGGGAGCGATTTCCTTGAAGCTGCTGCACGTTTGTACCGCGCGTTGAGCGAGTTCCGCATTCGCGGGCTGTCGAGCAACATTCCGTTTTTGCAGAATGTATTGCGTCACCCGGACTTTTTGGCGGGGCAGTGCGACACTGGATTTATCGAAGCGAATCCGAGTTTGTTCACGTGGCGCGAACCGCGTGACCGCGCTAATAAACTGCTGAATTTCATCGCTGAAATCACGGTCAACGGCAATCCGATTGTCGGCGAAGGGTTGAAAGCGCCGCTGACAGCGACTGTTCCAGCCGCGCCGATTGCGAAAGATATGGAGCCGGGCAAGGGGATTGAATTCTGTGCGCCGGGAATTCCCAGCGGCACGAAGCAGATTCTTCAACGCGAAGGTCCGGAGGGGTTGGCGAAGTGGGCGCGCGCACAGAAGAAACTGCTGGTCACCGACACGACGTTCCGCGACGCGCACCAGTCGCTGCTGGCCACGCGCATGCGCAGTTATGACATGCTGGCCGTCTCTGATTTTTACGCGCGTCGCTGCTCCGATTTGTTCAGCATGGAAATGTGGGGCGGTGCGACGTTCGACACCGCGATGCGCTTCTTGAAAGAATGCCCGTGGGACCGTTTGGTGCAGTTGCGCGCGAAGATTCCGAACGTGCTTTTCCAGATGCTCGTGCGCGGATCGTCCGCAGTCGGCTACACGAATTATCCTGACAATGTCGTGCATGAATTCATCAAAGAATCCGCGCAAGCCGGCATGGATATTTTCCGAATTTTCGATTGCTTGAATTGGATGCCGGGACTGGAAGTCGCGATTGAAGCCGTGTTGAAAACGGATCGGATTTGTGAAGCGGCGATCTGTTACACCGCTGATATCAACGATCCGACGCGCAGTAAATACGATCTGAATTACTACGTCACGATGGCGAAGGAACTCGTCAAACGCGGCACGCACATGATCGGCATCAAGGACATGGCCGGGTTGTGCAAACCGTACGCGGCGGAGAAGCTTGTCAAAGCGTTACGCAATGAAGTCGGTGTGCCGGTGCACTTCCACACGCACGACACGAGCGGTACGCAAGGCGCGTCGATTTTGAAGGCCACTGAAGCGGGCGTGGACATTGCTGACATGGCGATTGCCAGCATGAGTGGGTTGACCAGCCAGCCGAATTTGAACACGATTGTGTCGCAGTTGAAGGGTGGTACGCGCGATACGAAACTGGACCTCGGCGCGCTCAATACGATTGGCGATTACTTCGAAAACGTCCGCAAGTTCTACTACCCGTTCGAGAGCGACATGAAGTCCGGGACGGCCGAAGTGTACGAGCACGAAATGCCGGGCGGGCAGTACACGAATTTGCAGCAGCAGTCGCAATCGCTGGGATTGGCGGATCGCTGGGACGACATCAAACGCGAATACCGCGCGGTGAATTTCCTCTTCGGGGACATCGTGAAAGTCACGCCGAGTTCGAAGGTCGTCGGCGACATGGCGCTGTTCCTCGTTACGAACCGCTTGAAGTCTGAAGATGTCGTCGAGAAGGGCAAGCACTTAAGCTACCCGGAATCGGTTGTGCAATTCTTCGAAGGCCACATCGGCTTCCCGCCCGGTGGTTTCGACCCGGCGTTGCAGGCGGTGATTTTGAAGGATCGAAAGCAGCTGAAGAAGCGCGCGGGTGCGTTGCTGCCGTCGATTGATTTAGGCGGCTTGCAGGATTCGTTGACGAAAAAATATGGTCCCGAGATTTCGCACCGCGACGCGTTGTCCGCCGCGTTGTACGACAAAGTTTTCGCTGACTTTGCGAACTCGAAGAAGATGTACGGCGACGCGACGCCGATTCCGACGAAGAATTTTTTGTTTGGAATGGACATTGATGAAGAAATCAAAGTCGAGATCGAACCGGGCAAGACGTTGATCGTGAAGTTAATCTCGGTCGCTGAACCGGCCAAAGACGGCACACGCAAAGTCTACTTCGAATTGAACGGCATGCCGCGCGAAGTGTCGATCAAGGATAAGTTGGTCAAGTCTGCCGCCGTCGTGAAACGCAAAGCCGAACCGGGCAATGCGCACCACTTGGGCGCCGCGATGCCGGGATTGGTCGCTGACGTTAAGGTGAACGCCGGAGCCGCTGTGAAAAAGAACGACGTGATCATGGTGTTGGAGGCGATGAAGATGCAGGTCAACGTCTCCGCGCCGAAGGATGGAATCGTTCGCGAAGTGCCACTGAAGAAGGGCGATATTGTGGAGTCGGGTGATTTGCTGGCGGTGTTTGAATAGACCGCGAAAACGGCGAACAGCGAACGGCTTTTTACCGCGAATTTACGCGAATTTTCGCGAAAACGGCAACGGCAATGGATTAGAACGCGAAGACTTTTGATGGTCTTCGCGTTTTTTATTACTTCGTGTTCAATTGTGCGGTCAATTTTTCCAATCCATCCACGTTGGCTTTGAGGCGAGTTTCGGCGTCTTCGTTGGTGTGGTTGAGGATGCCGATGCGGCCTTTGAAGCCGCTGTCTCGGATTGTTTTTAGCAGGCTCAAATCCAAATCGCCGGTGCCGACGACGAGTATCTTTTCGCCTTTTTTGTCGCCGTCTTTTTTCATGCCGTTGATGTTGACTACGCGCAGATACGGCAGCATTTTCTTCAGCGCTTCGGGCAGGCGGTCGAGGTGTTCGTGGCCGTGGTGCAGGTTGTAGATGATGCCGACGTTCAGGGCTTTCATGTCTTCGGCGACGGCGGCCATCTGTTCGGGTTCCGCGCCCCAGCCGCCGTGGTTGTAGAGATCGACTTCGCATCCGATTTTGGCGGCGGCTTCAGCAATGGGTTTCAAACGAGCGACTTCGGCGGCGATGCGTTTGGCGCGTTCAGCGTCATCTTTCGGAGCGGCCCCGCCCGAGCACGAAATCCACAGTTGCGTTTTGATGCTGTGTTTTTCGAGGACGTTCAGAATGGATTGAGCGTCTTTATTTAACGATCCCGGAAACCACCACGCGCTGAGTTCGATGTTATGTTTTTTGAGCGCATCGATTTCAGCATCAAACGTTGGGATGTGTTCGCCGCGCCAGTCGTATGCGAAGTGTTTGAAGCCGAGTTTCTCC
Organism: Planctomycetota bacterium; assembly: GCA_037129555.1. GTDB lineage: Bacteria > Planctomycetota > SZUA-567 > H5-PLA8 > H5-PLA8 > JANXLS01. The sequence continues at coordinate 13,487 of JBAXUS010000103.1, read as the reverse complement.
AGCATCGCTGCGCGTTCTTCCGGTCCGCGCTTTTTTGCATCGAACGGAACGATGCACCACGCCACGAGATTGTCGCGCGCGAAGAGTTCTTCGGCTGAGCGGACAACGGGAGCGGCGATAAGCAAGGCAACGATACACGCGGCGAATCGATGGAGTTTCATGCGACCTCGTTTGATAAAAAGGAACGGAGCAAAAAGCTCCGTTCTCAGGTTCAATTCAGTAGAGAGTACACCGGCGCATTTACTTCACTGACACATCCAAGCACACGATGGCTTTTGTGCTGCGCGCGTAAATGTGGCCGCCGCTGACAATCGGTTGGTTCCAGCATTTGTATGTCAACGCTTCGACGCGCGCGAGTTCTTTGTATGCCTTGGGTGACGCTTCACAGAGGACGATCTGGCCTTCTTCGCCGAGGATCAGGACATTGCCGTCAACCAGCATGGTGCCGCCTTGACCGAAGCCCTTTTGTTCCCACATTACTTTTCCCGTCGCCATTTCGACGCATTTGATCGGTTCGAATTTGAATTGCTTGAAGCCGACCAAGCCGTACAAGTAACCGTCGTGATAAACCGGTGTGGACCAGTGGCTGATGATTTGGGGATTTTTCCAGAGTTCCGTTGCTTTGAATGCGGCGCCATCTTTGGTGATTTTGCACGCACCACCACCGACTCCGTAACCGGCTGAGCAGTAGATCATGTCGCCGCCGACGACAGGCGAAATGGCCGTCGATACTTTCCAGTCAAACGGGAAGCGCCAGAGGATTTTACCGGTTTCGGGGACGACGCTGGCCAAGCCGGATTTGGTGAAGAAGATCACCTGGCGCTGGCCGAGAATCGTGGCGACCGTCGGAGTGCAGTGCGTCAACATGTCGTCTTCGCCCTTCCACGCCAAAGCGCCGGTCTTCTTGTTGAACGCGAGGAACGCCTGACCTTTTCCGCCGGCGTGAGCGAAGACGAGATCGCCGTCGATCACCGGCGAATTCGCGCATCCCCAGTTGCTGATGCCGGGCGTGGCGAGTTGGATCGAGCCGCCGAATTCGGTGGGGCAGTCGTGCGACCAGACTTTCGCGCCGGTCTTGGCATTATAGCAAGTGAGAATCAGATTCGTGCTGAGCGCATAGACCATGCCGCCATCGACAGCGGGCGTTGAGCGCGGGCCGTCATTGCCGGAATGTTCGTGAATGATCGAGGTGCCGACCGGCGACGTCCAAACCTGCTTGCCGGTTTTCGCGTCGAGGCAGACGACGGATTCGACGCCGCCACGTTCTGTCTTCTTGCCTTTATCTTTCGCGGGTTCGGTCAGGGACATAATGTAGAGGTTGCCGTCAGCCACGACGGGCGTTCCCAAGCCTTCACCAATGTCCACTTTCCAGACGACTTTCGGTCCACCCGCCGGCCACGTCGTCGCGATTTTCTCGTCGGATGTGCCGTTGTGATTGGGGCCAAACCATTGTGTCCAATCCGACGCGCTGGCGGCGCAGGTGAGGCAAAACAGGAGTACGGCGAGCGTGGCGTTGCGCATGATGACGCGATGTCCTCAAAAGAGTGTGTGAACGTGAGTTTTCAGTGACTACACCGAACCGGCGAATCGTGCGTAAAAATCAATCCAAGCCGAAACCGGCATCGATCAGGGCGGTCAAGGCGTCGAGCGCTTGAGGGGCATCGTCGCCGCTGGCACGGAAGATGAAATTGTTATCACCGTCGGAGGTTTTGCCAACCATGTAAGCCGCAAATTCGATCATGTCGAGGATGCTCTTGGCGTCGAAGTCGACGTCATTCTTACAGGCGCGCACGTCACATGTAAACTTCCGTGCGACCGCCACGATACGTTGGGCAGGGCGCATGTGAAGCTCATGCTTGTGAGCGAGATTGATGCTTTTTTCCAACCAAGTTCCCGTCATTACCAGTCCGCCGAACCAAACGCCATAGATACGATTCCCAGCCATTAAAGTTAATGCAAAATCCAAAAAAATCCAGCGTTGTTTTTAATTTAATTGTATTAAGCCTTGGTGATGAAGCGATCACGCTGATGATTCGAAGGTGCGTAGCTTGTTTCCCCAATCAATAACAGTCGGAGCAGTGATTTTGCCTTGCTCATTTCTGGTTTTGGACTTGGTTAGGGCTACTTTCGAACCGCATCGATTCTCTCACAACTCATTTAGGACAATGCAATTCCACCGTCCACAGTCAACACCGTTCCAGTCACCCAGTGCGCTTGTGGACTGGAAAGATAGAGCGCGGCTTGGGCGATGTCGTCGGGTTGTCCGACACGTCCGAGTGGCGTCATCCCGGCATACATAACCATCGCATCCGGTACGGCGGCACTGGGCATCATCGTCGCGAAGATCGGTGTTTCGACTACGCCCGGATTGATGCAATTGACTCGAATGCGTTGGCCGCTGAGTTCAAGCGCCAAGCAGCGCGTGTAATGCACGATCCCAGCTTTTGCCGCAGAGTAAACCGAGAAATCTTTGAGCGGCTTGTCAGCAACGCTTGATGCGATCATGATGATCGACGCGTCGGTGTTCGTAGCATGATGCTTGGCTAATTCAGGGATCGCGAATTTCGTCAGAAGCATCGTCCCCTTCATATTGGTGTCGAGCATCACGTCAATGTCATCTTCGGACGTGTTCGCCATCGGACCGAAGCGCGCGACGCCGGCGTTGTTGACGAGGATATGCAACGTTCCGAACGTGGCGATCACCTCTGCAATGGCGCGGCGGCAATCATCGGATTTCGTGACGTCGGCGAGGACGGTCAGCGCTTCGGAACCTGCAGATTTGAGTTCAGCGACCACGGCATTCAGCGGTTCGGCGCGGCGACCACAGACTGCTACTTTCGCCCCGGCTCGACCGAGGGCCAGCGCGATGCCTTTGCCGATTCCGGTACCGCCTCCGCTGACCAAAACGACGTGATTCGTGAGACCATTTTGAAGATTTTTTGATTCCATGCGTTCTATTCTCCAGTTTGAGGTGTTAAACGATATACTGGGGATCGATGGCGATCTACAGTATAAAATTCTGATGCACCGGCCCCTTCTATGCCGATACCATCGGATTGACATTCAGAACACGCATTGAACGTATTGAGTGAGGAGACTTGACGTGAGCCAGCGACTCGTTATTTCGACAGCCCTTTTCATGATGGCCGGAGTTCTTCAAGCCGGGGAAGTGAAGCCGGTGACTCCGCCGGCGCCGCCCAACCCGACCGGAGTTCCGCCGGTAGTGGCACCGGTCAGATCGCCCATCGTCAATCCGATCAAGCCGCCAGTCATAGCACGCGGACCGGTCGATGTGATCAGCCACGATTGGCCAGGCATCTTCCACAATTTGCAATCACAGGACACCGTCGTGCGCGACGCTGCGATCACAGATTTTTTGAACGCGATTGACCCGTTTGCGGCGAAGAGCAAGAAACCTTTCTATGCCAAATTCCGAGCTCAATTCGCGTCCAAGGACATAGCGATTCACGACGAAGCCGCCAAGCGAGTGTCGCTCGTCGGGCAGTTGATCGCACTCAATGACAAGCGCTACAAGCCACTTTTGATTGCTCTGGTTGGGGCTGATCAGAAAGCCAAGGACGAGCAGCTCGACTACATGTTCAAGAGCATGGAAGAAACGTTGCAGACCGAACACGTTCGTGAGTTGATCGAGAAACTCGGGTCCGACGATAAAGCGGTCGTCGAAAGAACGTACGAGGAATTGAAATCCTACGGCGGTGAAGCGGCGGACGAACTGGCCAACGCGTTGGACGAAGAGAAAGTGGCCGTCAAAAAAATGAGCGCTGAATTATTGCGCGACATGGGTCCCGGCGCGAAGGATGCGGTGAACACGCTGATCTTCAAACTGAAAGACGCTGACGATAAACTCGGACGAAAATACGCGGCGATGGTCCTCGAAAATCTCGGACCGGACGCTGTTGAAGCGGTCGACGATCTGGTGCTGAGTCTTGACGATGAGGACAAAGTCTTACGTCGTATCTGCGCTAACATTTTGAAGAAGATGGGCAAGGCATACAAGGAAGCGACGCCGGAATTGATCGTGTATTTGACGCATGACGACAAATCGGTCCGCGGCATCGCAAGTGAATTGCTGATGGGCCTGGGAGTCGAAGCAAAGATCGGCGTGGTGGACTTGATCGAAGTGATCGACGAGCCACCATTGCCTGTCGCTCAGAACCAGACCGCTCAAAACAATGCGGCGATCGCTGCAACAGCGAACGATGTCGATTCGAAAATCCGCGCAGCAAAAGTTCTGGCGAACATCGGACCGGATGCCAAGGAAGCGTTGCGGGGATTGCAAAAATTTGCTAAAGACAAAGATCCTGATTTGAAAGATGCCGTCAAAATCGCGCTCGACAAAATCACGGAAGGCAAGCCGATTGAAACGCTGTTACCGCCGCTGCCACCCGTAGTGAAGCCGAAGGATGACAAGGCGAAGGTGAATACAGGCGATAATTTTTAAAAGCTGAGCAAAGCCAGTGGCGAAGCGGCGTTATAGATGACGCCGCTTGGCGGTTAAAAACGCTTCGTCTACTTCTTCCCTTTGCGTTTCGCTTCCGCCGCCAACGGCATGCTCCAAATCCGAATAAAACCTTCGGCGGCTTCGTTGTCCAATTGATCGCGATGCGCAGAGGAACCGGAGTGGTACAGACTGCAATCGCTCGTCCGCGAGACGACGGTTGCTTGGCCCTTGTACAAACGGACACGGACTTTTCCACTTACGGCTTGATTTAAACGCAGGAAAAAAGCGTCCAACGATTCGCGCAGTTCACTGTACCACTGGCCGTTGTAAACGCAGCGTCCGTAGGCCACGGCGAGACCGTCTCGGACTTGCAGTGATTCGCGTGACAGAACCATTTGCTCCAGTCCGCGTTTGGCCGCGTACAAAGTCGTCGCGGCGGGCGATTCGTAGACTTCACGCGATTTGAAACCGATCAAGCGATCTTCAATAATATCCGCACGACCGATGCCGTGGGAGCCAGCGAGATGATTCACGTGCTCGATCAAATCCGCAGACCCCATCTTCGTTCCATTGAGTCCGATGGGCAATCCTTCTTTGAATTCGATTTCGATTTCAGCCGGTTCGTTCGGCGACTTCAAGGGCGAGACGGACATCGTGTAGGCATCTTCGGGCGGAGGCATACCGGCGTCTTCGAGCGCTCCGCATTCGATGGATTGACCCCACAAATTCAAATCATATCCGCAGCGCAAACCGCCGGATTTTGGCTTGGGCATGGGCAAGCGTTTGGACTGGGCGTACGCGATGCGCTCCTCGCGGTTCTTGTATTCCCACTCGCGCAGAGGAGCGATGATTTTTAAATTCGGAGCGAGTGCCGCGATGCCGGCTTCGAAGCGCACTTGGTCGTTGCCTTTGCCTGAGCAACCGTGAGCGACATGCGTCGCGCCTTCTTCCTGAGCCACGCGGACCAACTCGCGGGCAATCAAAGGACGAGACAAAGCGGACGCCAGAAGATAATTCTGTTCGTAATGCGCGAGCGCCCGGAGCGCGTTGGCGATGTAGTCTTTGAAGAACGTGTCGCGCAAATCTTCCACGCGAGCGGACGTTGCTCCGGCCTGCAATGCAATTTCGCCGAGCTCTTCGAGATCCTCGCCTTGCCCGAGGTTCACAGCCAGCGCGACTACGTCAAAATTACGCCGCTCCTTGAGCCACGCAATCGCAACCAAGGTGTCGAGCCCGCCGGAAAACGCCAGTACGCACTTGGCCATAGTACAAAATTCCTCCAGCCCGAATTATGACGCTCCGCGCACGCCGTTCAATGAGAATTTGTGTTAAGAATGTTTACGCCATGTAAGCATTTTACTATTTTGTACGTAATCAAAATCCACTCAAGTCAAACGCAGCGCCGCCCATCGTGGCCGCCGGGGTGATGCCTTGCATTTTGAGCACCGTCTTTGCAACGCTGCGTAGGTTCATACCCTTCTGTTCGCCGGGGCCGCGCAGGTTCGCTTTCATGCGCGCCTTGGTTGAGCAGATGAAGATACCTTCTTCGGCGTGGTTGGCGTCGTCCGGGCCGCTATCGTTTTCGAAAGTGTGAACGGAGGGGTTGTCGCCGCCGACGCTGCCTACGGAACGCCAGTACAGTTGGCCGAAATAGACAATCAAATCCGGCGCGATGCCGTTTACTTTCTCGTAGAGAGTTTCCGGGCGCAAGACTTGAGTCGGGTGAGAGAACGGCTTGCCGGTTTCATCGCCTATGGCCATGATTTTCGCGGTCAATTCCTGCTTGAATTTCTCGACGTTTTCGGGCGCGATCTGGCCCTGCGGTTCGCGGCCTTTGATGTTCAGGAACAGGCGACCGTAATAACCGCCGTCGCCCCACGCGGTCGTCTTGCTCCAATCGATGTCACATTTGCCAATCGGGGTCAGTTTTGACGGGCGTGATTTCAGGACGAGGTAGCCTTCTTTGATCAACCATTCGTTGAACGCGATGCCGCCGATCATGCGCTTGATACCGTGATCGCTGACGATCACGATCCACGCGTCGTCGGGAATGTCTTCGATGATGTTGCCGAGGCATTTATCCACATGCGCGTAGTAATCCTCCATGCAATTCTGCAAGGCCGGATTGAATTCGTAGCGCGGATGTTCTTTGTCGAAGTACTTCCAGAAGCCGTGATGAATACGGTCGGTGCCCATCTCGACCATCATGAAGAAATCCCACGGCTTGTTCTTCAGCAGCCATTTCGCGTACGTGGTGTGGCTGTCGGTCATCTCGAAAACGCGCTTGAGCAGGCCGACTTTGTCATCGGTGCGGAAGTCGCGGACGTCAGGAATGTACTCGCCGCACGCGGCGGTGATTTCGGCTTTGAGGCTGGCCGGGTAGGTGAAATTGCTCTCGGGTCCGGGCGTCAAAAAGCAACCGATTTGGTTGCCGCGCAAGGGTCGCGGAGGGAAGGTCAACGGCACACCGAATGTGATGCAATCGCGTTGATTGCGCGACAGGACGTCCCAGACAGTTTCGTGTTTGACCCAGGATGACGTGGCGATGCCGAGACCGGAGTAGGTGTGGTCGGTGCGGTTTCGGAAGCCGTAGATGCCGAGTTCGCCGGGCGAGGTGCCGGTCATCATGACCATCCACGCCGGGCACGTGATAGGCGGGTCGCAGCTGCGTAGACGGCCCCACATGCCGGTGTCCATCAATTTCGACAGGACCGGCAAACGCGGACGGAAGCGGTCAAATACTAGCGACGGCTCCGCGCAATCCAAACCCAACACGGCTACTTTATGCGACATCGATTCGACTCCCTGATTTCCAAAGTGGCGCGAATATTTTACTCGTCCCACGTTTACTTTTTTGCGCGCAATTCCAAAAGTCTGTCTCCCAAAAAGCGCGTCGTGATCGCCGCGCCGTCGGGTTTCATGTGGCCGTAGTCTTCATAGTTTGCATCCGTCAAACCGATCTCGACTGGCGAGCGGTAAAACAAAAAAGGTACGTTCAATTTCGTCGCCAACGCACGAACCGCTGCGACTTCGTTTTCAAAATCCTGCTTATGTGTCCGATCTACCTCTACCTGATACGCCGTTCTGTTCGGTAGTTGAAGCAAGACGAACGTCCTGCCGTTTGCTTGGACTTTTTTCGCAAGTTGTTCGATATGTCCGAGCAACACGGGACTCACGTCAAAGCGATCATAAAACATTTTAATCTGACCGCCATACGTCTCCAGTTTTTCGGCACGAGGCGGGGGAAGGATTTGATTATTCTCATCGAGCTTTAGATTTTGAACATCGTCCTTACGCCCGAAAATCGCTCCCGGCACGAGCTTCATTTTGACTCGCATCGTGAGCAATCCGTCGAACAGCATTTTCGTTCGGATACGCTCCGGAAAATGCAGCCGCTCAGAAATCGGGCCGTGCGTTTCGTACAGCGTGTTGCTCATTGCAGGGCCGGTGCTGACGTGCCATTCGTCGAGGTTCAGCACGACGATTTCGGCACTCCTTAATTTCGCTTCGTTGCGTTCGTATAAATAGAGCGACTCATAGACGCGTGCCATGGCGAGACCGAGGTTGACTGTCGAGCCTTTTTTCAGTCCGAGTTGCTCGTCCAGTTTAGCCGGGACGAGGGCGCGGCGGATGCGGGAGCTGCCGAGGAAGACGATCTTCGGTGCGTCGAATTTTGAGAGGACTTCGCGTTCCATAAAAAAGACTTCGCCTTGCCGGCTCATGTTGGGGACGAGCTTTTTTTCCGGGACGAGACGAAAGACCAGTTCGAGCGCGAGCACGACACCCAGAACGGCGAGCAGCGTGGCGGGGACTCGAAGTGTGACGCCTTCAAGCGACTCAAAATTTAAAATAGATGAACGGGACATGTTCCGCTCCTCTCGTGAAAAGTGCGGCGAGTACGAGCACCAAGAATCCCAGCACGCGCCAGCCGAATTTCCAGCGCAGCATCGCGCAATGGTCTTGCTTTAGATATTGCGGGAGATCGACGAGCAACAGCATAATGAGCAATCCCACGCCTGCTGCGGTGAGGTCGTCCTTATTTAAAGGTGGGCGTCCGGTTGCTGACGCCATGTGCTTGCCGAACAATCCACGCAGATACATGCCGGATGTTTCGAACGATTTCGACGCGAAGAAAATCCAGGTCAGTGCTACGAGATGGAATGTGGCGATGGCTTTCACCGTATTCATCGGGTGCCAAGGAGCAGTACCCTGCTCCTTGCCCTGGGACGAATCGTTGGGATTTCGCGACATCATCCATTTATGAACGGCGAGAAAGATGCCGTGCAGCATGCCCCAAACCGCGTAGTTCCAGGACGCACCGTGCCAGAGTCCGCCGAGGAACATGGTCAGGAAAAGATTCACGTAGGTTCGCAGCGTACCCAGGCGATTTCCGCCGAGCGGGATGTACAGATAATCACGCAGCCACGATGAGAGGCTGATGTGCCAGCGCCGCCAGAATTCGGTGATGTTGGTGGAGAAGTAAGGGTGCTCAAAATTCTGGATGAGATTGAAACCCAGGAAGCGCGCGAGGCCGCGCGCCATGTCGCTGTAGCCGGCGAAGTCGGCGTAGATTTGGAACGCGAAACAATACAGGCCGATCAGGAGCGTCCAGCGGCCGCAGCGTTCCGGATTATCGAAGACTGTTTTTGCGAGCATGCCGAGCGGGTCGGCGACGACGATTTTGCGGAACATGCCGATCACGAAAAGTGTGAGGCCTTCGGACCAGCCTTCGTAACTCATGCGGCGCGGGTTTTGGAATTGCGGCATTTGCCACGACGCGCGACCGATTGGCCCGGCCACGAGTTGTGGGAAGAATGAGATGAAGACGGCGAAGTCTTCGAATTTGCGCGCGGCTTTGATGTGCTTGCGGTAGACGTCGGTGACGTAGCTGATTTCGTGGAATGTGTAGAAACTAATTCCAGCGGGGACGGCGATGGAGAGGATGTTGAACTGCGAGGTCCATCCCAGCGCTTGAGCGAGCGCGTTGATGTTTTCGGTGGCGAAGCCGAGGTATTTGAAGGTGCCGAGGAGCGAGAGATTCAAGATGATGCTGGCGACGAGCCAGCGCTTGGAATTGCGGGGCGTCGAGGCGTCTTCGATGCGCATGCCGATCCAGAAATCGACGATGGTGGTGAGCGCCATGAGGACGACAAATTTGGGTTCGGCCCAGCCGTAAAAAATGTAACTTGCCAGCAGCAGCAGGTGGTTCTGCCAGCGGCGGGAGAGCGCGCAATAGAGCGGAAAAACGACCGCGAAAAAGACGAGAAATTCTAGTGAATTGAAAAGCATTGAGGCGGGATCATACAGGAAATCGAGTCAAATTTCCAACGAAGCCGGTGGATTCATTTCGAGATGTCGATCATGTTTTCGATTCGTCGAACGTATCCCGGCGTGATGCCAGGAACAGCGGTGAGGTCCAAAACGCGATCAAATCCACCGCGTTTTTCGCGTGCTGAGATCAGTGCTTTGGCGCGGCGCGAGGTCATGCCGGGAAGCGTCATCAATTCGTCGATCGGCACGGAATTCACCTTCATGCGCCAGGACGTTTGTGGCGGTGGGACGTCACGCGATGCACTCGCGTGACGGCCCACCGCCGCGATCACAAACAACGCGGCGATGATCAACCACGTTGCCAATTCAAGAGGCCGGAACGCGTACGTCCCGGTAATGCGAGGCGGCGGAATAGTCAATCGTCACTCCCTCCATTTCCTCTCATTTGCCTTTGCCGTTTTCGCGAAAATTCGCGTCCATTCGCGTTATTCGCGGTTAAAAGCCGTTCGCTGTTCGCAGTTTACTTGAGGCTCTTTTCGCCCGGATCGATGACGTGGATTTCGTGGAGGTGGTCACCGTTGTTCGTCTTGAATGTCCAGACGACTTTCTTATCGGGTGTGACTTCGAATGCCTTGACTGCGTCGGCTTTTCCAGCGCCGTAACTACAGATGATCGTGTTGCCGTTGGCGAGGCGTTGCGCTCCACACGGGTCGGCGAGCATAGGCGAAGGCAGATCTTTGTTCGTGAGTTGCCAAACGACTTTGCCGTCCTTGTCAACTTCCTGAACCATGTTGCCGTGGGTGCAGTTGATCAGCGTATTGCCGTTGTCGAGGCGGATGGCGGTGAAGGGCCAGCTGTCCTTGGGCTCGTCGGGCGTTTTGATTTCGCTGACGACCGTGCCGTCGGGCTTGTATTCGCGGACAACGCGGTCGAGCAGATGTGGCGCGAGGTAATTTCCGTTTGGCAATTTACGGGCCATGCGCGTCTGCATGTGGGCGTTTGGGACTTGGCATTTCAATGCGAATTCGACGACGACTTTGCCTTCGCGCGTGATCTCCATCAGCTTCGGTTTCGGGCCGCCTTCGGTCATGACGATGTTGCCGTTTTCGAGCGGTTGGACGGAGTGGACTTCGACCTGCGAGCCTTTGAATTCAAAGACCTTCTTGCCGTCCTTGTCGACTTCAACGATGGCACCGCCGGGGTACTCTTTGTTCTTGCTGACGGCGGAGAGGAGGTTGCCGTTCGGGAGCATCCAGCCGTCGCGCGTTCCGAAGGGGTAGCGGTGCGTGATGGTGCTGTCTTTGCCGACGACGTATGTCGCTCCGCCGAAGACGACGAACGTGTGGGTGATGCCGGTTTCGGATTCCTGGACCAACTTCGGCGCGGGCGCGGGTTCGCCGCAGGTCGCAGCCAGCGACACGATTGCTAATAAAAATACGATCATCCATTTGTTCATTATATGTTCCTTATTGAGGTGTCGTTCTTTGCGTCTCTGCGCCTTTGCGAGAGAAAAATATTACGCGAGAACGGGTTTGATGACGTTGCCAAACACGTCCGTCAGGCGCATGTCACGTCCGCCCCAGCGATAGGTTTGGCGCGTGTGATCGATGCCCATTAAGTGGAGCATCGTGGCGTGAAGGTCGTGCATTTGCAATTTATTTTCGACGGCTTTGTAGCCGTATTCGTCTGTCGCTCCGAAGACAGTTCCACCTTTGATGCCGCCGCCGGCCATCCAGAGGGAGCACGCGAACGGGTTGTGGTCGCGACCGTCGCTGCCTTGTGCGAAGGGTGTGCGACCGAATTCGCCGGTGAAGACGACGAGCGTGGAATCCAGGAGTCCGCGCGACTTCAAGTCTTTGAGCAATCCGCCAATGGGCTGATCGACTGCGCGCGCGTTGTCGGCGTGGCCCTTTTTCAGGCCACCGTGCTGATCCCAGCGATCGTGTCCGACTGACGGACAAGTCAATTCGATGAAGCGGACTCCGCTTTCGACGAGGCGACGCGCGATCAGACATTCCATGCCGAATGTGCGCGTGGCCGGGTATGCGGCGTCGAGGCCGTAGAGCTTTTTCGTTGCCTCGCTTTCGTTTTTGAAGTCCATCAAATCCGGGACGGCGGTCTGCATTTTGTACGCGAGTTCGTAATTCGAAATCGCGGATTCGAGCGCGTCGTCGCGTCCGGTTTGGCCAAGCAATGATGCGTCGAGCTTGCCCATTAAATCGAGTTTCTTGCGTTGCAAGCCGGCGCGTGTGTCAGATGATTTGATGTTGGCGATGGGTTCAGTATCGGGCTTGAAGATGGAGCCTTGGAACGATGCTGGGAGGAAGCCGCTATTGAAATTGTCGAGGCCTCCGGGCGGAATCAGGCCGCCGTTGAGGACGACGAATCCCGGTAAATTTTGATTCTCGCTGCCGAGTCCGTAGCCGAACCATGCGCCCATGCTGGGGCGACCTTGCTGGCCGTTGCCGGTGTGGAGGAAATAATTGGCGCTGGTGTGTTCGGAGAAATTCGAGGTCATCGAGCGGATGACGGCGAGGTCGTCGGCGCTTTCGGCGATAAAGGGGAAGAGGTCGCTGACCGGGATTCCGCTCTTGCCGTATTGCTTGAACGCCCACGGGCTGCCGAGCGTGTTGCCGTTGTTGTTGAACTGAGTCGGCTCCATTTTCATCTTGAACTTCTGGCCATTTTCTTTGGTCAAAAGCGGCTTGGGATCGAAGCTATCGACTTGGGAGACGCCACCGTCCATGTAGAGGAAGATGACGCTTTTGGCCTTCGCTGGGAAGTGCGTGGGCTTGGGCGCGTAGGCATCAGTGCGTTTGGATTCGCCTGCTGGAAGTGGCTTGCCGAAGAGTCCGGCGAAGGCGATGGCACCGAAGCCGGTGGCGCAGCGTTCGAGCATCTGGCGGCGGGAGAGGGGAGCGCGTTGGTAGTGGTTGCAGTGCATGGTTATTGTCTCGAATTCTATTGAAAAATCTGATCACTCGTGTAATCTAAACTCAAATAAATCGGAAACGGTTTACCGCCCCGGCAAAACGGTAGCCACCTGAGGCTGCCTTCCGAAAGGATAGCCGGGGTGTTTTATTCGGTTCTAAAATACAAGTCATCTATTTTGGATTCAATCTTTTTGTAATATTCGACTTCGTTGTACTCAACGTATCGACGAATTGCACCCGCAATCATGTCAGCCAATTGCAAACCATCGCAACGATGTGAATCCATCCCCGTAATTTTCTTAAATGGCTTCGTCTTATTTCCAGTAACACATAACGTCGAGATTCTTATTCGCAACGCTTTCAAGAATTCATGTTTTGCTGCGTCAACAATCAAAAAATCGTTTTCTATCGGAGCAATTTCATGACGAACGCAAAGACTTGCCAGACAATCAATCATAAAATCCTGACCTTGAGCCGAGCGAAGTTTTGAATGCGCTTGAAGCTTTGTCTTGTCGACCACTATCGATCTGATTCTGAAGTTCACGTGACGGATCAAATCGAAGAACATCACCTTTTGTTTTGCCTTTGATTTATGAAACTTAATTTCAAATGAATTGGGCAAGTACAAGCTTCTTTTAAATTGCTCCATTTGGTGCAACGGGTTTGAGTTATCCAATTCAACCATGGTGAAGATGAAGAACCGAGAACTACCAATCATATTGACATTGCCAGGGTCCCCCGATTCATCTGCAAAATGATATGTATTCAAGTGACGTTGCCTTCTAATGACAGATTCTACTTCACAAAAATAAATTCCTTCG
>JBAXUS010000102.1:0-21974 GCA_037129555.1 Planctomycetota bacterium | reverse complement strand
AACGGCTAACGGCTAACGGCTAACGGCTAACGGCTAACGGCTAACGGCTAACGGCATTTTTTTACCGCGAATTTACGCGAATTTACGCGAAAACGGCAACGGCTATTGGGGGGAGGGCGAATGATTGGACTATGTGCTCGGCTCGAACTTCATTCCCGCTTTGCCGCTTGAACCCACCGGCGAACGTGCTAAGTTTTGACCTCCCTATTTTCGCATCACCGGGTTATGTTGATCCGGAGTTTAAACGCGCGTCTCACGATCAGCAGGCGGTATTGTAATGGGTCGTTTTGTTCGTCTATTTTTTTGTATCATTACGGCGGCGCTAGGCTCGCTCCCGGCCTTGTGCGCGGGCGAGGACGCTATTGCCACCACCGTTCCGCTGCCAGCTTCACTCGCTCCACGTGCTAGTGTCTCTGACACCGCCGACACGCAGTACCCGCCCGACACCGGCATTCAATTGCTATTGGACGAATGCGTTGAAATCGCCATTCAGAACAATCTGAATTTAAAGCTCGCCCGCTTGAGTGACCGAGCCTCGGATTACGATGTTCGCATCGCTTGGTCGCAGTTCTTTCCGACGTTCAACCAGTCCATTCGCCACTCCAATTCCCAAGGCGTCGGACGCCTCGGAAAGTCTGCGGATGGGACCGTTGCGATTCAAAGCAGTGTGACGCAGCAATCTCCCTGGGGCACGAAGCTCAATTTTGCTTACGACGAAACGCGCGCTGACTTCAACAACGCCGAGCGCCGCATCTCGACGAACATTTCGCAGCCACTCTGGAAGGGTGCCGGAACCGACGTCGGTCTCGCTCAAATGCGCACCGCCCGCATCAACCGCTTGATCACGCGCGGCAATCTCGAACTCGATACGCAAAGCCTCATTTTCCAAGTGCGCAACAACTACGCTGCCGTCATTCAGCAAGTTCAACAGCGCGGTGTTTTGCGCGACTCGGTCAAATCCGCGAAGAAATTCCTTGAATTCACCGAAGCCCGCCAAAAAGCCGGCAACGAAACGCGCCTCGACGTCTCGCAAGCCAGGCTTCAATTGCGCACCCGTCAACTCGACCTCGTCGTCAACGACCGCGCCCTTGAAGCCGCATATGATCGTCTGAAACAAGTCATGGATGTCGATCTTGAAGAGAAGGTGCTCGTGGCCGTCAACCCCGTCGATTTCGGCGACGTTCCGCCCGAAGAAATGCCCGCCGTCGAGAAGTCCGTTGACATGCTTGAAACCGACGAAACGGATGGCGTCGTCTACCTCGTCACGCACAAATCCACCGACGACGGCACGATTGGCGAGCGCATCGGACAGCCGAAAACCATCTTTCGTGCGCAGCATTTCAACGAACCCAAAGTCCTCGAAGAAGCAATGAGCAACCGCATCGACCTCCTTAACAACCGCCGCGTGTTGGCTGTCCAACAGATTCAAACCATGCTCGCCAAAAACGGCCTCGGCTACCAGGTCGATCTCGTCGGCGGCTACGGCCACGATTATACAAGTCGGGGCCTTCGCGCGCCCAAAACGTCGTCTGATTCCAACGACTGGTCCGTCGGTCTGAACGCATCCATTCCCTGGGGCAAAATCTCCGACCGCGCCAGCTACGAAAAGGCGCTGCTGGATGTCCAAAAAACCGAGATCAATCTCAAGCGCGTCCGTACCACCGTCCACGCTGATGTTCGCGACATTATGCGAACGTTGCGCGAGGCCGAGAAGACGATTTTGATTCAGGCCCTTCGCGTCGAACAAGCCAAACTCACCGTCAAAGCCACGTTCATCGCGTTCAAGAATGGCTTCAAGGACAGCTTCCAAGTCGTCAGCGTCAAGAACGATCTCGTCCAAGCGAAGAACGATTTCATCACCGCGACGCTCAATTATGTGGTCGATCTCGCGCGCCTCGAAGTCGTCGTTGGCAAAGCAACCGGTCGCGTGGACCTCGAAGCCCAGTCACTCGGCGGCGAAATTGAATCGCACCTCCCCGAGTCGCTCAGCCGCAAACAGATGCCCCGAGCTGCACCGGACGCCGATCCGAAATGTGATGACCATCCGTTGAACAACAGCCGCGTCTATCGCCACGATCCCAAACCCGAACCTGACATCCGCCTGAGAATCGTCCCTGAGCGCAAGCCGTGATCCCATGACCACTCGTGTCCGCGTCTTTTTTTCCGGCACTGTCCAAGGCGTCGGCTTCCGTTATGCCGTGATCACCGTTGCGCGCAACTTCGACATCACCGGTTGGGTCCGCAATCTCAGCGACGGTCGCGTCGAAGTTTTAGCTGAAGGTTTAGAAGAATTCCTCAAGTCATTCGTTCAAGAGGTCGAATATAAAATGTCGGGATACGTAAGCCAGAAAAGAATCACATGGGAGTCCGCGTCCGGCGAATTCGTTCGGTTCGCGATTTTGCCCACGCTTTGATCTCTATATTATGGGACGGCGGAGAAGAAAGACCGGTGCGGATCACGCCGATTTTGAGCTCGGGATGGCCGGTTTTCGACTAAAAGCGCATGAGACTTGAGATTTTTTTTTCGATTTCTTTGAAGGTCGTCTTGACATCCTTCAAAATACCCCTACGCTCATGCGAATTGATGCGACGGGTATAGTTTGAAATGCTATGTGACATGAGCCATTCCAGCTCTGTTCAGTGCCCATTTGGTGTTGGATCGTCTGAGAATAGTTCGTCTGAGACGTACCTTATTCGACTAATGTGTTCGTCCGTAAAGAGGAGAGAGTGAAATGGTTCAACGCGGGATAATGAAGTTGGCGTTCCTGACACTGGCCAGCCTGGGTTTTAGCATCGCAACCTTCGCGGGCGAAGCCGATTTGATGAAGCAACTCATGGACCGCGTCAACGCGCTGGAATCCAAGAATGCTGAATTGGAACGCCGCGCCAACGTGACTCAATCCACGAATCAAGCGGTTGACGAAGCCATTCGAAAAGCCGAAGACACACAAGCCGCGCTGAACGTCACCAGCAGCCGCGCCATCACAATCGGCGGATACTTTGATACCTCCTTTCAGTATAATTTCAACCAACCGAAGAATCAGAACAACAATCTTCGCGGCTTCGACACGGATTCGAACGGTTTCAACGTCCACTTGGCGGAATTGACGTTCGACAGCTTGCCCAAGAAACCCGGTGAAGCCGGTTTCCGCATGGACATCGCATACGGTACTGATGTTCGCTACATCGCAGCTCTGGATCGCATCACTCTCGCAGCCGAACGCACCAACGATTTCATTTCCACCGATTTGAAACAAGCCTACATTGAATACATCATTCCGGTGGGCGGATGTGGCTCGTGTGGTACTGGAAAAGGTATCAAGCTCGACATGGGTAAGTTTGTGACGTGGGCCGGTTACGAAACGATTGAAGCCGCCGATAACATCAACTCCTCCCGTTCGTTCCTCTTTACCTACGCCATTCCGTTGACTCATACCGGTATGCGCGCCACGTACGATGTGTTCACGAACTGCAACAAGTGGACAGTCGGAGCTGGTGTTTCGAACGGCTGGGACAATATCCAAGACCAGAATCGCGGCAAGACGCTCGCCCTCTTCTCTGATTGGACTCCGACCAAGTGGTTTCAGATGGTCAACACGGGGATGGCTGGCGTAGAAGAAAACGTGGACAACCGCATCGCGTTTTTGACGAACGTTGCGGGTGGTGCTGACCCGACGGATCCTACGACACCCGGCTTCCAACAGCTTCACAAAGGTGATACGTTCCTCGGTGGTCTCGATGGCAACCGTACCTCCCAGTTCTATACCTCGAAAGACAAGCGCACACGCTTCCTCCTCGACACTTCATTGATTTTCAAGCCGTTCTGCGACGATAGTCTTACGTTGGTCCTCAATGGCGACATCGCTTCTGAAGGTGGCAAAAAGTGGTACGGAGCTGCTGGATATGCGAAGTATCAATTCGCCAAGAAGTGGTACGCTGCGTTGCGTGCAGAGTACTTCAACGATGTGGACGGTGCTCGCACTGGAATCCGCCAGGCCCTTGCCGAAGCGACGATCACGTTGAATTATAATTTCACTGACGCGTTGCAATCCCGCTTGGAAGTGCGCCATGATAAGTCCAATAAAGGTGTCTTTGACAACGGTAAGGCAGGCACGTTCGATGCAAATGGTCCTAACTTGAACAGCCCGTTTGGCAGTAAGTCCCAAACGACGGTCATGTACAGTTGGCTCTACAAATTCTAAACGAGTAAGTCAAAACAAATTCGATCAACCAAAAACGGCTCCTTAAATGGGAGCCGTTTTTTTGTATCGTATGTAGGACGGGCTTATTGCCCGTGCACTACTACAGCCCGCACTTCTGAATCTTCTCGCGAACATAGTTCGCTCGGCGTGTGTCACGCTCCGCCGGTTCAAGCGGACCACCACATAATTTCTGCAAATGAGCCGGTTGCGTGTACACAAACAAATCGTTCACATCACGCAGCGTCATGGGGTCCAACAGTCCTAATTGCACACCCATGCGCACGAACGACAACAGCATCATTGACTCGTCGCTGGGCAAAAGTTGCGCGTATTTCAACATCCCAAACGCTCGCCACACGCGGTCTTCCAAACGCTTCCGATCTTTAGCCAACAACGTCTGACGCGCTTCATGTTCGTAGCGCACAATCGTCGGAATTACTGTCTCAACCGTGTTGACAATGTCCGCTTCCGAACGTCCCAGCGTAACCTGATTTGAAATCTGATAGAAATGGCCGCTGGCTTCGGTGCCTTCACCATACAAGCCGCGAACGGCCAGATTGATTTTCGAAACCGCCTGAAAAACTTTCTCAATGTGCCGCGTCAAAACCAGTGCCGGGAGATGCAGCATCACCGATACACGCATGCCCGTCCCAACATTCGTCGGGCACGCCGTCAAGTAACCCAGTTGCGGAGAAAACGAATACTCCAGTCGCGATTCCAATTGGTCGTCAATCTTGCCGCACAGCTTCCACGCGTCCTGCAATTGAAAGCCCGATTGCAACACCTGAAGCCGGATATGGTCCTCTTCGTTGACCATGATCGACACGGATTCATCTGCGCTTACCGCCACCCCGCGCGAGTGCGTTGCGTCTTCGTGTTCTTTGGAAATCAAATGCCGTTCGACTAGCACTTTCCGGTCAATTGGCTCCATTTTATGCAACGAAAAATACGCTCCAGAATTCGCCACGCCAGAGTCGGTAATCTGCTGGTGAATATGCGCCTCGCACGCCAAGCGCTCCGCGTCGTCCATCCGCGTGATGAAATGATATCCGCGAACGTTGCGAGCGAGTCGAACGCGGCTGGAGATCACGATCTCCGCCTCAGGCCCACTGCCCCGCATCCATTCGCCGGGCGCTAGAATCATCTGGTCCAGATTCATGAATTAGTTCGTCCGAAGTCCGCTGATTTTAAGTGTGGTGCAAGCTTGCGACTCGCCACTCATTCAGCTTTCGGATTTCCCTTTCTTTTTTCCGACCGGCGTATCCTCGCCGCTGGGAACCCCGCCCGCCGCCATCAGGTCCTCAATCTTCCGAATCCGGTCCCGCAATGCCGCGGCCTGCTCGTACTCTTCGTGCCGGATGGCCTTCTTCAAATCGACCTGCAATTGCCGCAGATCTTTTTGCATCGCAACGTCCGACGATGTCCGCGTCGGCACTTTTCCGCAGTGCTGTGTGCTGTCATGAATTTTTTCGACGAGGCTCTGAACGTCATCTTTGAATGCGACGTAACATTCGGGACAACCGAATCGCCCGGACGATTGAAATTGAGATAACGTTGTGCCGCACACGCCGCACTCCGGATCTTTCCCGCGACGCGTTTTATTCTGGCTCAGCGCCTGAGTCTGATTTGCAATCCCAGTGAGCAATTGCTGGATCGTGTAATGCGATTTGCCCGGCAGCCCTTTTGTCGCCGCGCATGCCTCGCACAAATGCATCTCATGCTTTTCGCCTTCGCGAATTTCAGTGAGATGAACCGTGGCTTCGTTCTCGCAATTATCCGCTTCGCACTTCATGGCCATGCTGTCCGCCTAGGCTATTTCTTCATCTCGGCCAAAATCGCAGTCAACTTCTCCGGCCGACCCGTGACGATCCCGTCCACCCGCAATTCAGCCAGCGAGCGCAAGTCAGATTCTTCATTGGCGAAATGCGCAATCACCGCAATGCCCTTAGCATGTGCCTGACGGACCAGCACTCCGTCTACCTGGCTGCGATGCGGTCGCACAAATTTCAATCCCATCTTGGTCGCTTTTTCGAGATACACCCAGCCATCGACCTTTTCACCCAACGTCAGCGCATACGAAAAATCAGGAGCCAAATCGCGGAACGCTTTCAAACTATCCGAATCGCTGAACGCCAAAATATCGTCCGACGGTTTTTTGCGCGCCTTCAACACCTTGGCGAGTTCCTCAGCCCACGGCGTCCCAGCCTTCGTCTCCGGCAACGACAACAACAGCCGCCCCTTCGTACCGACCGCTTTGATCGCTTCTGACAACAGCGGCACTTTGGCGCCGACAAATTCATCATCGAACCACGAACCGGCATCCAACGCGCCGATCTCTTTGGCCGTCATCCGCGACGCCCGACCCGTGCCGTTGGTCGTGCGGTCCAGGCTCACGTCCGCGAGCACAATCGGCTGCTCGTCCTTGGTCTTTTGAATTTCAAGTGCCAGCATGTGAACGCCGGCGTCAAGCGCCTTGGCGATCGCGGGCAGGGTGTTCTCAGGCGCTTGTTGGGACGCGCCCCGGTGTGCGACGATTAACATGTCCATTCGATCTTCCGACCTCTCCAGGTTCAAAGCCACTTGCGCGCGCAAAAACAAGCCGCCCACAGAGGCCACTCTATCCTATTTCCCCCTCTATTACAAAGACAAGATTCCGCGAGCGCTCGAATCAAAATCCCAACGCTTCGACTTCCGCATTCATCCGCCGCCGTTCGCGCGCTTCGCGTATCTGTTTAAAAGGAGGCATCGTGATGAAAAAGCCACGGTACGCTCCCAACCACGTCGGCTTGAGCAGATCGCCCGGCGGCACAACTTTTGTATAACCTTTTTTCAGTTCAAGTGTGTGCTGCGCCTCATACGCGCGATTGGTTTCGGTCACCAAATCCGCCATCGAAAAATCAACGCATACCTTCTCATCCCCCTTGGATTCAAACCCACTCTGTCGCTTCTGATGAATTGCCAACAGTCTTTCAACACCAACTGATTCATCCACCGTCAGGACTCGAACGTTTGATAAAACCCCCGCTCCAAACGCATTGAATGTGGTGTGTAAAATCGTCCCCTTGTCGCAATGCGTCATGAAACCCGGATGCAAGGCCCGGGTGTCCATATCTGAAAAATGAGTGCACAAAATCGTGGCCAGCGTTCCCGCTTCGTTCGTCCAAACGCGTTCGAGCGTCGATGCGTTAAAATCTGGAATGGTGTCACCTCCAAATCCCAGCGGCTTGAACCCCAGTCGCTCCATCAGTGGATTGAACGAATCCACATACTCTCGATCATCACTCGATATCTCCGATTCATCCAGAATTCGAAACGCCGATGAGGAACGGTTTCGTACCCCGCGTAAAAAAAACGGCGCGAGTACAAACAGTATCGGCATGAACAGAATCGAAAATACGATCACTGTACGCTCGTCCGCTGTCGACGGCTCCGCTGGTGTTTTCGGATGATCAACTTCGTAACGCCGGGCACGCATTATTTCTCGCAGTGCAGGCACCAGCATGAGCCCAACTGCGACAATTGAACCAGTGAAAAACAGCCATCCCTCACTCTCGATCTCACTCGGGAGGTAGTAGGGAGGTACCATTCTGCAAATCAAAGCGAGAAAGAGAACAACACCCAGCGCACCAATCCAATGAGCTATGAGTATGCGCCACCGCGCATTGATCTTCCGTTCATTCGTCCGCTCAGCGCAATGCCACGCGAATCCCGAACTCAAAAAACAAGCAGCCATCGTCCCACTTATGAAGATCGGCATGAATTCAGCGTCGCGATTCCGTGGCCCCAAAATCTCTCGCGCGACCGTCGTAATCGCTCCGCTCACCACCACCGTCGCGAGCCATTCCGCGAGACGTGTTTGCGGCAAAAAGAAAAGTTGAAAACAGGAGTAGCCTAAAATGCCAGTCACGACAATCCCGAGTACAATCGGAGCCACCACGCTGGTCTGCTCGCCACTGCTGCTTTTACCTCCGAACACGAGAGCAAGCATGATCCCCAGAATGATCACAAAAAACGCAGCCACACCCGTCGTCTTGGGCTTCTCGACGGACGGTGCGTTTGCTTTATTTTCTGAGCCAGAAGGTACTGCCATGCTGGAACCTCACGGTGCGAAAATGATGCTGGATGCGTGAGATCTTTTATAACAATCGGAGCTAAATCGTCACCGGAAATTTCGGTGCGCGCTTTGACTTTGTAATCCGGCCTGTTTTATCGTGAAATTCGATGCGCCCTTTCTGGTCGCAAATCCACACTTCGTCCGCGCCTTTCGAAAAATAGAGCATGATCTTCTCGGCGATTGCCGCAGCTGAATTGGATGGAGAAACGACTTCAACACATATTTCCGGAGCCACTGGGTAAGGCGTATCGAACCCATACTTTTTAATAAACGCATCCGACGCCCATGCAGCATCCGCGACTTTGGTGCCCAGCGACGTTTCAACCGAACATTCCGAAATCGATTCGCCCCCGCGCAAATGCCGGGCGAATAGAAGGCCAAAACGCATTTGATGCCGACCGTGACGATTGTTCGCTGGACTCATGACAATGCGGCCCCAGTGGTCGAGTTCGATTTTGTACGGGAGGTTTTGAAGCGACGGGTCGTCGCAGACTTCTTGCCAAGTCATGGGCGTGTTTCCTCAATTGCCGCCAAATATTCTTGGATCGCGTCTTGAATATTTACCAAAGCCTCAGCCTCTGTCTGACCCTGCGAGCAGCACCCCGGCAACCCGGGGCACCATACCGCGAACCCTTCTTCCGACTCATATAATTCGATTTTATACTTCATTTTCCGATTTCACCTTTCTTTTCAATGCGTTGAAATAACCGACAATCAACTGCCCCCGCACCGACTGATACCGCTTGAATTTAACCTCATATTCAATGGCCAGACAAAAGGCAGCAACGGAAGTATAAATGACGCTGGCGAAAACAAAGCAAATAACGAACAGAATAAAACTGGGCGCGTGTTTCAAAACTGCAAATACGCCACACGCGAATAGAAAACAAGATAGGAAAATACAGGACCAAAGAGTAGCCGCTGAATTGGGTGCCATTTTTACAAAACTATACGGTTCGTTTTTTCCGATTCGTTGATATCGAACGTATTTGTTCTCTACTTGGTTCCATGAGGCATCAAGTTGCGCGAGGTCTCGATCCAATTCGTCCTCGTGATACGTTTGCATGCCAGATACCCTCACTCAAATCGTATCGCAAACGATATGATATCGAGTAAAGAATTTCAAATAAATAACGCCAGCGCAACACCGCGCTGGCGTTCGAAAAACACAATACAAAGCGACTACCCAATCTTGACGGTCTTCCCTGCCACTGCCGCTTCCATCGCCGTCAGAATCGCATCCAACGAGCGGTAGCCTTCAACGCCGTCGATTTCCGGAGGCGTGTTGCTCGCGATGCTCTTCGTGAACAGGTCAATCACGCCGCTGGGTACCTGTTTTGCATTCGTCGACATTTCGCCGACCTTGTGCATTTCCTTGTCGCCGTTGCGGTAGTTCACGATTACGCCGTAAACCGGATCGGTGCCGAGTGACATGACGCCTTTTTCGCAGTACAGTACTGTGTAGTTTTCTTCCGCGCCGTAATTCGTCCAGCTCAGAATCATGCTGCCGATCACGCCGCCGCTGGTCTTGAATGTCAGGTACGCGTTGTCGTCGATGTCGATCAAATCGCCGTGCTCATCCTTCTTGTCGAGCGTCGAAACAAAGCCGCCGACTTCCGTGAATTCCTGGCCGAGCAACCAGCGCAGTAAGTCCGCTTTGTGGACGCCCAAATCGCCGGTCACGCCCATCGACGCCTGGCCCTTTTTGAAGAACCAGCTCTTCGCGCCTTCGATCGCCCAGCCTTCCGGGCCAGGGTGCTTGAACGCCGTGCGGAACGCGAGCACTTTCCCGAGCTTCCCACTTCTCAAAATATCCTTCGCACAAACGTGCGGCGGCATCAGGCGCTGGTTCAATCCGATCATCAAATACTTGCCTGTCTTCTTCGACGCGTCGATCATGGCCTGCGCATCCGCGCGCGTGGTCGCCATCGGCTTTTCGCAGAGCACGTGCTTGCCCGCGTTCAGCGCTTCGATGCTCTGCGCCGCATGCAACGTGTTCGGACCGCAGACGACAATCGCGTCCACGTTCGGATCCTTCAGCATCAATTTGTAATCGGTGTAAGCGGTCGCGCCATATTGAGCGGCGATGGCGTCAACACGTTCTTTGACCGGATCGGCGATGGCCGCAACTTTCGACGCGGGGTTGGCCGCGCATTCGGGGATGTGACGGCGCTGGGCGATAGCGCCACAGCCGATGATTCCGTAACGGACGGGCATGTGCAAGTCTCCTGTAAAAAAAAGAATATTCCACTCTTATGTACGCCACAGCTTCCGAAAATGCGCGATGTTTGTCAACGGCGTAACGACAAGTTTCAAATTTCAGAGAGCATCTCCGGACAAGCTAATGCCCCCTCTCCCCTTGAGGGAGAGGGCCGACGAGACAGCCGTTCCGTCTCGCGGGGAGAGGGGTACGCGTTGAATAAATCCAGTACGTCTGAATTATTAAGTACTTCTCCTTCGCTAGCACAAAAGACCCTGCGCAAAAAGTCTCATTCAGGTGTAGTACTCCCTAGTGATTCCAGCGAATCCAAAGTAGAGCCGAATGTTATTCGGCTCGTTAAAAATTAGCTGCATAGGATGCGAACCGATTTTATGAAAACACATTTTCTCCTGTCTGCCTGCATCGTTCTGACGTTCTCAGCGTGCTGGGCCGAGGACAAACCCGCGCCAGCCGAAACGAAAACCGAGCCGGTCATTCGCGCCTACATGGACGACACCGGACCAGGCTGGGTCGCGTTGGTCGAAGCCGATTTTGCCAAAGTCAACAGCGCCGAAACCACATGGTCGTGGAAGGACGGCGTATTGCATTGCACTGGCCAGCCCGTCAGCGTTCTGCGCACCGCGAAAGAATACAAGAACTTTGAGATGGTCGTCGAATGGATGCACGAGAAATCAGCCGGCAATTCCGGCGTCTTTGTCTGGGCCACACCGCAGTCGATTGAGAAACTGACCACCGCCGGAAAGCCCGGCCTGCCCTCCGGAATTGAGGTCCAAATTTTGGATCACGGCTACACCGACATGATGAAAGCGCGCGGGCAGAAGACCGATTGGTTTGGGACCAATGGCGACGTGTTTCCCGTGGGCCTTAAAATGAAAATGTTCCCTCCGCTGTCACCCAACGGCTCCCGCAGTTTTCCGCGCAAGCTGCTGTCAAAAGGCTTCGGCCAATGGAACCACTATTACATCCGCGCAATCAATGGCGAAGTGCGCTTGTGGGTTAATGGCGAAGAAGTCTCGGGCGGCAACGGCGTCGAACCCGGCAAAGGTTTCTTGTGCCTGGAAAGCGAAGGATCGCCGATTCAGTTCCGGAAATTACGGATACGAGAATTGCCGTAGCGCTCACAAAAGCCCGTTCAACATGTGTCAGCGCACAACCATCCCATCATACGCAAGACGAATATTCTCAGGCAGCCGGGCTTCGATCGCCGCATGAGAAATCTCGTGTGCGATGTGCCCGAAATACGCCCGTCGCGGCTTCACTCGACTGACCGTCTCCATCGCTTCGGTGAAATTCATGTGCGTCGGATGATTGCTCTCGCGAAGCATATCGAGCACCAGCGTGTCGGTGCCTTCGAGCGCTTTAAATCCCGCTTCGTCGATCCGTTTCACATCCAGGCAGTACGACCACGCCGGAGCGTTCTCCACTCCACTCTGTACGAATTTCAACCCCGTATTAATGATGACTTCGTGATCGAGATTGAACGGCAAAAAGTTCAGCCCGCCGATGTCAAACCGCTCACCGATTTTGATTTCGCGAGCGCGCAATGAAGGCCACCCGGCCCGCAATGTGTCACTGAATACATATCCAAAACTTTTCTTCATGCTGGCCAACGTCGCCTCAGTCCCCCAGACATCGATGACCTGCTTTTGAATGATATTGAAGCGCCGCACATCATCGATACCCATCACATGATCAGCGTGAAAATGCGTGATGACAATTGCATCAATGTGCCGGACGTTTGCGCGAAGCATTTGGTAGCGCAAATCCGGCGTGGTATCGAGCAACACGGTCGTCTCAGCGCGCCCGTCCGCAGCGTGAGCCCGGATGATGGCCGAGGAACGCAACCGCTTGTCGCGCGGATCGGTCGAATGGCAGACGGCGCAATCGCAACCGATCATCGGGACGCCCACTGACGTACCCGTTCCAAGAAATTCAAGGCTCAGAGTCATATCCAAAAGTGTAGCGCAATTTCGCCCCGCGTCATGCAAATCACGCCGCATCCTATCGCCCTATAGCGAGATCACGGCAAGAAATAAAACACGATGCCCGCGATCGCATACACAGACAGCAACTGCGCACCTTCTAGCCAATTCGATTCTCCGTCGCTCGCAATTTGTTCCGCGATCTGAACCGATAGAAAAATAGCGACGGCCTCCACAGGCGAGAAGACCAAGTCCATCGGCCCGTTTTTTCCGACGACGTAACTGGCGAGCACGAGCACAGGCGCGACGAACAGTGCAATCTGAAGACTCGACCCATTCGCGATGCTGAGCGCCAAGTCCATGCGGTTCTTCATCGCCATCGTGATCGCGCTGCTGTGCTCAGCCGCATTCCCAATCACAGCGACCACAATCACGCCGACGAAGAGACTCGTCATGCCCATCGATTGCGCTGCGTTCGTGACGGAATCAACGAGGAATTCGCTGATCCACGCGATGAGTCCCGTGGCGACAAACAGTGTGATCAACGCGCGTGAAACACTCCACGGTTTTTCGTGCTCGTCCGGTTCTTCCGGCAATTTTTTGTGACTCGTCTCGGGCGTTTCAGTCGATGCGCCAGTGAAGAGATTCTTGTGCGTGTGCAGCGAGAAAACCAAACTCAGCGCGTAGATGCCGAGCAGCACGAGTGAGATTTCCAGACTCAAATCTTTCTCCCGGCGCAAGAGCACTTCCTGCGGCGCTGCTCCGGCCAGATAATGGTAGCCCATCGGAGCGATGAGGCCGATGGCGGCGAGCGTCAGCATCGTAGCCTGACTGCGCGCGGCCGTGCCGTTGAAACGCTGGTGTGTGTGCTTCAGTCCGCCAGCAAGAAACGCCGCTCCGTTGACCAGCAGCACGTTGCCGATAATCGATCCAGTCAACGACGCTTTAACGATTTCATATTGCCCAGCCCGCAGAGCCATGAGCGCGATAATGAGCTCCGCCGCGTTGCCGAACGTGGCGTTAAGCAACCCGCCGATTCCCTCGCCCGTCTTATCAGCGAGTTTCTCCGTCGCATGTCCCATCCATCCGGCGAGCGGAATGATCGCGAGACACGACGCGAGGAAAATGAACACGTCATTGTGCGGCGCAAGGTAGTGCAGACCTGCGGAGACAGGTACGAAGACTAACAGCCAATCAAGCGACGGTTTAAAAATGTTCGGCATAGAAGCTCCTATTTTCGGGATGACAGTAACGTAACCTTGTTTTTAAAAAAAGAAATGGCTAATTTGAATACAGGTTCGTTTAAGTTTAGTGAGATGGGAACGAACCAAGAGCCGCGCACGTCAGTAAGCGGCAATCCGGGCGCGTTTCGTGAACCCATGCCGCTTACTAACGTGCGCGGCTCATGTGGAATTTCCGCCTCTTTCGTGTTCAATTTCCCTTTCCGTTCGCCGTTGTGGGGCAGGCTGCCGTCTTGCATACGCCTGCAACACATGCTAAACTACACGCATTGACTATCAAAAAGCCGTTTTGGATGGGTTGAATAACGCAGAAATAGGCTTGCAATTGGGTCGAGTCCGAGCACTTGACTATCGTTTTCACGTTCCCCCAAGTCTCACGAGAAGCGATCGTATGGACGACAATCAGGTACCGCCTTCGGTGTCCCAGCCTGCTCCCGTTGTTCGGAAGCGCGTGATTCCGTTTGTTCCGAAACCGCCTGCGGCTCCGACGAAGCAGGTCGTGGGATTTTATTTAGGGCTGGTTGGAATGGCGTTGTTGATGCTGGGAGCTCAGTTGGCGTTTCGCGGGCGGATTGAATGGATCGACTTGCCACCGTCGATTTCATTGTGGCAAGTGGGGCCGTTTGTGGCCTCGATCGGCTGCATGATATTCTGCGCCGCTTATGTGATGATTTGGAATGTGTCGTTGAAACGATTGATCTTAATGGTGGTGCTGGCTGGGATATTGGTGTGGGGAGTGGCATTCGTTGGTTTGGATACGAAAGCGCGGCTTGGACAGCAGGAACCAATTCCGAATTCTCCGATTCAGCCCACATTAGGCCTCACCCAAACGGCAGCGGACGCCGAATCAAATCTCAAAACGGAAGAACCCATCAAATGACTGAACCCGTGCCTGAAAACGATCTGTCTTTCTATGGCAAGCGCAACCTCATAGCGTTGCTGGCCGGGTCGGGCATATACGCGATTTGCTACGTACTCTTGATGGTGATGAGTCGTGGCGACGGCAGTTCGGCGCTGTTGTTCATCGTGATGCCGATCCTTTCCACATGGGTGGTCGCGAGGTTGACTCCGTCGCCGACGATGATCTACCGAACCAGTTTTGCGAGCATGTTTTTTAATCTCGTCCTGAGCCCGTTCATGTTTGGCGAAGGTGCGTTTTGCATCATCATGGCGGCTCCGATTTTTGCGACGATGGTTGCGATTACGGCGTGGGCCGTCCATCTTGTCAGGCGCGAACGCGTCTCGGTACCGATCAATCCGGCGAAAACATTATTGCTGATGTTGGGACTGGCTGTGTTGGCCGGAGCGGTGTGGGACGAAGTCACGCTGCGCAACGGCGCACCGGTTGAAACCGTGCGGTCTGAAGTCGAAATTCCAGCTCCGCGCGCCGAGGTCTGGAAGCGGCTGACGTTTGACCGAGTGCCCGTCGCGACGGTGCCGATGTGGTTGAAATTGTGGGTGAAGCAACCGGAACGGTACGCGTTTTCTGCGACGGGAATCGGTGCGCGGCGCGAGACGGATTTTGGCGAACCGCGCTATGGCGATGATGCGGACGCGATCCGCAATAAATTGATCTATGAAATTGCCGAGTGGCAGGAAAATGACGCGGTGACGTTTGTGTGCAAAGAGAATCATTCACGGATGCGCAATTGGATTGATCTGCTCGACACACGCGTTCAATTATCAGACGCGAGTGGCGGAGCGACGCATGTGGTCTTCACGACGCGGTACCGTCGGCGCGTCGGGCCGTCGCTTTATTTCACGCCGTTCTTGAATGCAGCGACGCGCGGGACGCATGTGATGCTGGGGCAAGAGATGGGAGCGCCGCAGAAATGACCCTGCCGCACTGGTTGGAGGAGTTGATCCGGCACAATCACGACGCGAATTCGTTTGAACTGTTTGCGCGGTTCGCGTTTCTCGTGGTGTGCTTGGGCGGATGCGGAATGCTGTGGCACTTTGCGCCGATTGATCCGCGCGATAAACGCTCTGCGGCAGCGGCGGGGATCGTTCATTTTGTGATCGCAAGTTGCATCGAATTGCTGGTCGTCAATCGCGTGTATACGTACCGATTCACCCATCACATGCTGTGGGGCGTGCCGTTTGATGTGCAACTCGCGTGGGCGATTTTGTGGGGAACAGGGCTGTGCATCGCATGGCGTTCGGTTCACGGCGTGTGGAAAAGTGTGCTGCTGTGCGCAGTGGTTTTTGGGACGCTGGGATTGGATTTCGCAGCGTTGAAAAGCGGCGCTGTGTTTATGCCGCTGACGCCGGTGTGGTGGGCGTGGGATGCAGGCGCTTTGATCGTGATCATGCTGGGAACGCTGGGATTTTATCAGCTAATTTTAGAACACCGGGCGCTCTATCTGCGAGCGATTGTGTACGGCGTGGCGTACGCATTTATTTTTTATCTGTTGCTTCCAGCGTTGATCCTGACATTCAGCCGGTCGCAAAGCGAAATCACGGCAATTTTGCAGCCGCCATTTTTAATCGCACTGATCGTGTGTTCTATACCGGGCGTGATCGCGGCGGTACAATTTGCGTTGGAAGGCGACGGTTCGCCGGTGCCGATGGACCCGACGCGGAAACTCGTGACGACGGGATGTTACGCGTACGTACGAAATCCGATGCAGCTGTCGGGGCTGGCTGCTGCGGTGGTGTGGGCACTCGCGGCGGGATCATGGGTGCTGTGGTTTTATGTGGTCGATCTGGCGATTCTATTGCAGTTGACGAAGGCGTATGAAGACCATGAATTGACGGAACGATTTGGCGAGGAGTTCGAGCGCTATCGGAACGCGGTGCGGATGTGGATTCCGAGACTAACCGCGTATCGGAAACAGGCTTGAACGATTTGGCCGGAGCGCAAACTGGAACGGCATTATTGGACTTTGGAGCCGCGACGATTGGAACCGATTTTAGTTGATTCACACATGCACACGCCGTTGTGTAAACATGCCTCGGGTGATCCCGAGCAATATGCCGAAGTGGCTGAGCGGCGGGGCTTGCGCGGTGTGATTATGACCTGCCACAATCCGGTCCTGAATTGGGGACCGCATGTGCGGATGGAGATGAACGAGTTTCAGACGTATCTCTCCATCGTCGAAAAAGCGCGTGTGAAAATGCTGGGGCGGGTCGAAGTGCTCGTGGGCCTGGAGAGCGATTTCGCGCCTGGAATGGAAGCGTATCTTGAAAAACTTCACGCCAGCGCACCGCTGAATTATGTGCTGGGATCGATCCATCCGCAATTGGCTGAATACCGCGAGCGCTATTTCAAAGGCGACGCGATTGAATTCCAGCGGACGTATTTCACACATCTCGCCGAAGCCGCTGAGACGGGATTGTTCGATTGTTTGTCGCATCCGGATTTAGTCAAAAACATCTTCCCGCGCACGTGGGATTTGGATGTGATGCTGGAGCACATTTGCGTGTGTTTGGACCGCATCGCGAAGACCGGCATGGCGATGGAATTAAACACGTCTGGCCTGCAGAAAGCGATTGAGGAAATGAACCCCGGGCCGGTGATGTTGCGCGAAATGAACAAGCGCAATATTCCGGTCGTAATCGGTTCGGACTCCCACGCACCGCGCCGCGTCGGTGACGATTTTGGAATGGCCTGCGACCTCTTGACCGCTGCGGGTTATTTGGAGATTAATTTCTTCATCGGACGCAAGCGACAGACGGTGCCGATTGCGGCGGCGAAGGCGAGTTTGAAGAGCTGAACGAAAGCGAGCGCTACTTCTTTTTGATCAGCGCTTTGATACCGTCGCCCGAGATCAGGACATCGGTGCGCCAGAGGCCAGTGAGCGTGACCGGCGTATCGCGTTTCGGCGGGGCGCTCGCGTCAGCTGCGGTGCTGGCTTGAACGCCACCTGTGACTTGGATGCTGGATTGTTTCGTGGCCGTCAACGTCAGCGGCGACGTGCTGAAATTCAGCGCGGTGAGTTTGCCAGCAGCGAGGCTCACGTCACCTTCGACGATGCGCGAGGCGGTCGCTTTGACCGCGTTGACCGTCAATGAGCCGCCGGGCGGGGCGATGAAGTAGAGTTCGCCGTTGTTGAGCGTCACAATCATCGTGTTCCGCGAGAAGATCACTTTCAGATTCGCAAAACGCGATATGTAAAGGCGACCGTTGCCGGGCAGCACGAGCGACAAGTGCGCGTCGTCGGTCACGATCGTCGAACCGGACGGGATCGCTTCGCCTTGCGTTTTCAGGACCATGATGGCTCCCGATGGCGTCGTGGCTTGGGCTAGGCCTGTGCCTTTGACAACGCCGACCACTCCCGCACCTTCTTGCGGCGGAATTTTGTTGTTGTCATTCGTTGGGACGGGCGTCGGAGGCGTAGGCGTGGGGACCGGCGGCGGAAGAATGCTCGTGCCTTGAGCGACTGCGTTAGTCGTGCCTGAACCTGACGACTGTCCGCCACCACCGTTCGAATTCTTGACGACTTTTACGTTGGGATCAGTTGCGGGTATCGTGGGCGCGATGTCGTTGCGTGTCGCGACAGGAGCGTCCGGAGCAGCGGGCGTGTTCGGTGCCGTGACGGGAGTCGTGCCCGTATGAGTGGCGTCGGGATTTTTGACGTCGTGGTTTTTTCCATCGACAATCATCGGCGCAGGCGCGACGGGTTCGTCAATGGGCGCTTTGGGCGGTCGAGCCGAGCCTTCGTGAACGATGGCGTCGGGCGTTTTGTTGAGCGGTGCTTGTTCAGGCACGGCCTTGACAATCGGCGCATCGTGTCCGGGAACGATGCTGCGGTTCTCGGTGTGTTCAGCGTTCTGGTGATCCGCTTGAATCGACGGATTCGTCGTGGAGCTGTTGGCGATACTGGGCCCTGTAGATCCGTTGCGATTGACCAGCTCGCGAAGACCAAACGCGAGCGCGACGGCAGCGGCGACCGAACCGATGACCCAGGCGCGTTTCTTCCATGGATTTTCACGAGCAACAAAGACGCGCAGCGACGGGCGTTCCTGTTGCCGTCCGCTTTGCGATGACGCAGGCATCCGTCCGCTGGGCGTCGTTGTTGTGGCTTGAGCGACCGGCGCGATGACAACTTTTTCGGGCATTTTCGCGACAGGCTTCGCTGCTTCGACAATCGCTTTCGGAACCATCGCACCGGCAGGCAATGCTGCGGCCAGTCGCTGTCGCAATTCGTCGGCACGTGTCGGGCTGGCCACACGTTGGCCCGCGTTCAGCAGCAACGACATCGCGGCCATCTGACGCTGTTTGGCGGCGGCTTCGGGGTGCGAGGCGCAATACGTTTGGACGTCGCGTTGTTCGGCGGCAGTGACATCACCGGTGACGCTGACAATGACCAGCGCCTGAATCGGCGTTGCGCGGATGTTTTCGTGTACGGCGTCGCGCAGCGTGTCGGCGATGCTTTCGGACGCGACGGTCTGGCCGGCCTTGAGACGCTCGCACAGCGCTCGGAGGTCATCGACCAATGTGCGCGATTGAGGCGACGTATCGAGCAACCGCTGCACCTCGGCACGTTCGCTCGGAGCAATATCGCCGATGGCATAAGCGCTGATTAAACTGATCGTCGGGATGTTTTCGACAGCCCGTCGCAATGCGGTCGCAAGGCCTGAAGACGCTTCGGTCTGGCCAGCTTTAAGACGGGTGCAGAGATCACGCAAGTCGGCCAGCAACGTGCGAGCGGCAGGATCTGTCTTCAGCCATTGTTCCACGGCGGTGCGCTCGTCGTGATGGACATCGCCAATCACGTAGGCACTCAGTAGTTCCGTGGTTGAAATCGCTTCGACAAACATGGCGTTCTCACAGGCTCCTTTTTCTCGCTATCACCTTGTGGCGGTAGCTTCAAAGGAGTTTACTATTCCTTTAAAATTTATCACTTTTTGAGCAGCCACGACACAATCACGCAACTGAGCGCAATCGTTCCTTACTTATAACGTTCGCTCAGTCAATTGCTTGCACTCTTTTCGCGCGAGCGTTACATAAGAATCACATCGTGCAATTAAGTCGAAAAATTTATGCATCCGCAATCAGTTCGAGGGCTTCGGGGCGCAGACCTTCAGGCGCCCACTCCTTCAAACGTTCGCGCAGCGCCATCAAGGCTTTGTGGTAGCTGGCTTTCGCGCCACCTTCTGTGATGTCGAGCTGCGTGGCGATTTCGGAGAAGCGGAGCTCTTCGTATTGCTTGAGCAAAAAGATGGTTTGTTGGCGAGCGGGTAGAGTCTTCACGGCTTTATCAATGGCGCTGCGCGTTTCGTTCGTGGACAGACGGACTTCCGGCGGTGCGCCCAGCGGCATTTCGGTCGCGCGGTCGCGGATGCGGCGCTGCTTTTCTTCGGCGCGGATGCGTTCGTAGCAGACGTTCAGAGCCGTACGATAAAGCCACGTGCTGAAACGAGCTTCTCCGCGCCAGTTCGGCAATTCTTCGTACGCGCGCATGAAGACTTCCTGCGCGACATCCAGCGCGGATTCTTCGTTGCGCAGCATCCGCACACCAAGGTTCAGCACCCGGCGGTGATTGCTCTCGAACAAGTCGCTGTACGCGCTGACGTCGCCGTTTTGAAACCGGGTAATCAAATCGCGTTCGGTTACATCGTCCATGGACGCTTCCTAATAATCGGCACTTTCACATACCCGTTCAGGACTCGTGTAGCATGAGCGAGCCAAGCACGGACACGTATTCTGACGCCCAAGGCTGCGCCGCATGACGGCAATTCCGAGGCGACTTCATATTTGATACGGCATTCGAGTAATTTTCATTTCGGAGCGATTCATGCAAGTTCATCCGCGCCCATTGCCGATATACTAACCGCAAGCGGTTGAAATGGCAAATTTTGAGTGTATAGAATAAGCATCGACCGGAATTGAAGTGCGCGGCATCAGCGCACGTCTACTAGAGCGCAGGAAGTGGTGCGAGCACCGTATTGAATCGAGGACAACGCTATGAATGAGAGAAATCCAGTCTCGAATGATGAGTACGACCAGTTGACCAAAGACTTGAACCACCGCGTGTGGGAAGTGCGCCGGGACGCGTGCGAACGCTTGGGCGAAGCCGGCGATACGCGAGCGGTCGTGCCGTTGGTGCGCGTATTGCACGACGGCGTGGGCGCAGTGCGCTTTGCAGCGGCAGACGCGCTCGGAAAATTGGGCGACCAATCCGCAGTCCCCGCCTTGATCACGCTCTTGGACACCCACGATTTCGGATCACACGGCCCGGTGATTGAAGCCCTGACCGATTTGAAAGCGCAAGAAGCAATCCCCTATTTCATCCGCTTCCTGCGCGACGACGACGCGAGAATTCGCGGACTCGCAGCCAACGCGTTGATGCAATTGACGCGTCAGTTCATCCCCTTCAAAGCCAAAGGCCCGATCGACGAGCGCGAAGAATCCGTCCGCCAGTGGGAAAATTGGTGGGACAAAATCGGGAATCAGTAAGTTCGGAGTCTTTTGGTATCAACGATTCGTATTCGTTGAATGCGGCGTTTCAGCCCCGGAAGGGGCGGCATAATGTAGCCCAGGACGTCAGCCCTGGGTGTAGAAATCAAGAGAATTGTGAGCCCCAACGGGGCGGTATAAATTAGACGGGTGCTGGACTCGCGAGCAATTTATTCCGCCCCTTCGGAGCTAACAGCAAAGAGCGCGCTCTACTTACCGCTTCTCAACCTCCGCCCGCACCGCCCGCGGCTGCGCATCCAACAACGCCTTCTCAATCCGCGCCAACCGCGCATCCTGTTGCCTTGGCCATCGCAAGCTTACTCGCGATACAATCACGGCTTAGCCGCGACGAAATCCGTTTCGAGGATGTACCAGCCCATGCGCCCTTGGGAATCGGTAACTTCAAAAACGTTCTTCCGAAACAGCTTCCATTTGAAGACACGACCGTCGCGGGTGGCGAACGAGCCGTCGTAGTTGACCAGCTTTGGATCGTAAGGAAATT
This sequence comes from Planctomycetota bacterium, assembly GCA_037129555.1. Classification (GTDB taxonomy): domain Bacteria; phylum Planctomycetota; class SZUA-567; order H5-PLA8; family H5-PLA8; genus JANXLS01. The sequence goes on along the minus strand of JBAXUS010000102.1, from coordinate 370 downwards.
TTTCGGAATCGTAGACTTCCGAGGGCGACGTGTTCGCGAAGCGACTGTGCTTGAGCGCCGCTATCAACTTTTCTTTCGTGACTTTTTCGACGTGCCCTTGCCAATCATGCCGGTCGTGCAAAACGTCAGTGATCTCGTCCGTCTTGATGTCAGCGGGCATCGGTTTGAAAATATGCATGGCCCGTGCAGTTAATCCCAGAAAGCACAGGCACACGGCGGAAAACACGATTCGTTTGAGCATTGTCAATCCTTTCGAGTAAGGCAAACCGTGCGACTGTGCGACAATCGGTGCGCAGTTTGGAAACCGGTTGCTATTATCTAAGAGGGTGTTTTAAAAGTCTGATTTTGCACCGATTCCGTGCCGATAATG
>JBAXUS010000101.1:0-22242 GCA_037129555.1 Planctomycetota bacterium | reverse complement strand
GTAGCCCATGCCTTCCTTCCACGTCGTCCAGTCGTAAACCGGATCGATGCCCGGGTCGCCTTCCACGCTGGCCTGCCAGATGCCCGCCGCGCCATAGGTATGGCCTGCCGCGCCGCTCAGCATGAAACTCCAGAACAAATGCCGCTGCAGGTCCTGGAAGTTTGTCTGCATGTGTCCCTCGTAACAGGCCTCGCCGCAAAGCGCTGGTTTGGCGGGCTGCTGTGATTGGCAGGACTTCATCAATGCCAGTGATTGTGCCGCAGTCTGAAAACCGTTGTGCCCGATCCCGACCATGTCGAAGTCAAACACCGCATTGTCCTTGATCGCCTGTCGTGGATGTTCCGGAGCGTGGTAGGTCAGCGGGTGCTGATACTCATCCGTGTCCTTCAGATACTTCGCGAGTTCCGACCACGGGCCATACGCATCCTTGGCTTCACCGCCGACGATCCACACCGTGGGGTAAGCGCCGTAGCGGGCAATCAAGTTCCGCCAATGCCGCTTGAAGCCGTCGAGCCCCACTTGCGCCAGTGTGCTCTTGCCGCCGCCCTGCGGACGCCCCCAACCCCCGACGATCACCGGCACGATTCCCGCATCAACGAGGTGCTTAATACGACGGTCGGAGAATTCGAAATATTTTGGATTCACCACGCTGAAATCGATCTTCTCGTAGGGCTTGCCGCCTTCGTTCTCCCAGCGCGCTTCCATCATGTTTTCATCCGGGTAAGGCCCGCAGACGATTTGAACTGCATTGAACCCCTTGGCTTTGCGGTCGGCGGTCAGTTCCTGAAAGCCCTCCCAAGTCATCCGCTTGCACAGGCATTTCCACCAGGTGTCCCCCAGCCAGAGAAACGGCGTGCCGTCGGCATGTTCGAAATGCCGCTTATCGTCGGCCACGCGGAGAAAGCCGTGTTTGAGCAGCAGGTTATTACCTGTGTAGGCCGTGACGGTCAGGGCGTGCTCACCGCCATTCAGCCCGGGATTGGCCTTGTCGCTGCACTCAATGCGGTAGGTGTATTTCCCCTGAGTCGGAGGCGCAAATCGAACCATCCACTTCTTTTCGCCCACCCAGAACGCCGGAATCTTCCATTGTTTTTCGCCTTGCGTAAAGACGACATCGACCTCCACGTCCGTGAAGGCGTTCGGATAGGCTTTTGCGCTTTCGTAGGAAGTTTCAAACACCTCCCATTGAGCCACGTCCGCGCCATGCACCACCGCCTGCATCAACGCACACAGCCCCAGGATCAACAACATTGCCGTATATGATTTCATTTTCATCAATCCTTTACGCGTCTGTTTTTACGCGCGTTAGATCGTCCTGCTTTCGACTAATTCCGCAAATCGGGCAGTGCTCCCGGATCGTGCGCGGAAGAAAAGCTCGGGTTCAACTCCTTCGCATTCGGAAAGAAGCCCACCGGTGGCGGTCTCGATGACGTCGATGCGCAAATAGAGCGGCATCCGGCAGGAGCGACCTCCGCGCCTGGCAAATGCACTCGGCACGGCGGCGGCAACCCGGTCACCCAACTCACGCACGATCAAAGGCGGATCGGCGAATCGCAGCGAACCGCCTCGCTCTGCATGTACCATGATCTGGCCGCTGGCGGGGAGCTTGTGAATGCCGTGACTGTACTCGCCTCCGAAATACACGAGCGACCATTCGCCATTCGTCCTGATCTCGGGCAGAAAGGGTTGCACCAATTGAGCCCCGCGCTGACAACGCGTATTGAACTCCTGCTGAAATGCCCGTGCAGCCTTGCGATCAGGCAAGAATTCCAGCCCCGCGCCGGCGGCCGACACGGCGGGCTTGATAACGGCGGCGGCGTGTTGTTCGACAAATGTTTCAAGATCGCACGACTCCCCAATCGGAATCAATTGCGTCGGGACGATCGGCACGCCGACCGCCGCGAAGTCCAGCAAGTAATGTTTGTCCATATTCCAGAGCATCACCTTCAGCTCATTCTCTATCGCAATCCCGGTTACGGCGAGCTGTTCGAGCCAGCTCAGAAATCCCTGGCGCTGCTCGTCGCTATCCATGTAATCCCAAGGGGAGCGGATGATCAGGCGATCGTACCGACCCATCAACTGCGAGGTGTCCACTCCCCAGACTACGGCAGAAACCTGATGTCCGCGTCGCCGGAGTTCATCGACCAGCAATTGGTCGTCAGGGGTAAACGGCGGCTCGGTCGGCACGAAATCCGGCTCGGCAGCGGTGGGGTAGTAATCTTTAAGCTTGTTGGCGTTAGAGGTGACGATACCGATGCGCAGGGACGACGGGGCGATGCTTGACATGGAGTTCCTTTTTATCATGGAAAGATGCCATCCAATTAGATGGCATCTTTCACATCATGTTTTTGCTGATCCCGGGCAACGTGCCGCCGTGCCACTCTTCTGCGACGATATCCACGATGCCTTGCGTGACGTGGCGCGAATTGCCGTTCACTCACGCCATGAACTGCTTGATCGGGCCGTGTTGATCCATCTTGAGCATAACATCGTCGGCACCGTAATGCTTGATCGGATTGCCGTGGGCGTTGAGCGGCGTTGAGCAGGGTGGTATACCAGTTGCCCAGCTTCTTATGGCCCTCGGTGTTCCAATAAGGCAAGCGGATGTAGCGGCTGCCCAGCTTGGGCTTGGTGTTGCTGCCGGCCATGATCACCATCGGATACTCGGTGCCAATGCTGTGGTGAGTTTCGCCGGTATTGGGGAAATAAACCACCATGGTGTTGTCGAACATCGTTCCCTTGCCTTCAGGCACGCTCTTCAAGCGCGTCACGATCTTGGCCATCAGGTCCATGTGATGATGGTCGATACGCTCGCGGATCTCCAGCGCGGTAAGACCTGCTTTCTTCATGTAATAATCCAGCGTCTCTTTTCGCGCGCCTTCCGGACCGCGCGCGGCGTAATGCGAGATTTGCAGAAAGAACGGCTTTTTGGCGTCTGCCTGTTTAGCGATGAACGCCATACCCTTCTCCATCGTGGCGAAGGCTTCCTTCGGATTCGGGCTGTTGACGTTCTCCGGCCCGCCATTGTTGTTGGCGCCGTCATTTTAGGCAAAACCATGTTTTGATGGATTGGCGCGGCCGAGATGCCACTTGCCAAAATGCGCCGTCGCATAGCCCTGTTTCTGAAGCAGCATCGGTATCGTCACTTCGTCTTCCGGCAATTCGAGAACAGACTTCGGCGGAATCATCTTCAGCCCCGCGTCCGGCACCGTGTCTTTTTTCCCTTCGCCGATGAAAGTCATGTGAAGCTGTGCGGGCGTCTTGCCGGTCATCAGCGCCGCCCGCGACGGCGTGCAACGCGGCGATGCGGCGTAGGCGTTGGCGAAGCGCATGCCTTCGCGCGCCAGCCGCTCCAGATTCGGCGTGCGGTAGAAATCGCTCTTCAATTTCGGAATGCCGTCGTCCATCTGAATCGACGTGTTCGCCCAGCCATGCGCCTCGCCGAAAATCACGACGAAGTTCGGCGGGCGCGCGCCGGTGGCCGATTCGGCGCAGTGGCCAAACGGGACGGCAGCGAATCCGGCGAGCAGAACCAACGCGAGTTTGATCGAGCGGCTGAGCATCGTTTTTCCTTGGCTGATTTACTTGAACGGCGCTTCGCTGATATCCAGATCGGGTTTCGTGTTCCAGCGCGGTTTCCATCCGGGCTTCTCAATCTTCGTGCGGAAGATCACGGTGTTGTCGAGATCGAGATCGTCGGTCCAGATGAATTTCGCGCCTTTGAAATCAGCCTGGTAATAGGGCTCTTTCGGTTTGACGCGCACTTCCGTGTACTCGGTCGCGTTGGCCCATTTGCTGTCGTCGAAATCCACGGCCCACCATTTGTCGGGAATGGGAGTGTGTTCGACTTTGTGCTCCTTCACATCGTGGTTGAGCGGGCCTTTGAAAAAATTCTTTACCTTCCACGTTGCGTTGCTGACCGTGCCGTCTGCGAATTTGATGATGAAGCCGCCATCGCCGATGTGATCGCCGTATTCCAAGCCGGTCTTTGGATCAGCGTTATCTTTTGCCATGATCGCAATGGTCATCGGGTACTCCGGCAGAATATCCACGCTGACAACGTTGTGCGGCGTGAACTCGATTGAATCCACCGCGCGCAGTTTGCCGTTGATGTACATCACGAACCAATTGTCCGCGTACACATTCACTTTGATCGTATCTGCCATCGTCGGCTTGATGAGGCCCTTGTTGTCAGGCCTGCCGCCATCGGGTCCGCCTCGCGGCGCGGCGTTGTTACCCTCCGGGCGCGGCGGCGGCCCGTCCGTGCGCGGAGGGGGCGGATTGTCACCGCGCGGCGCCCGGCCTTCTCCACCGCCAGGGTTGCGCTGGCCGTGGCGATAGACTTCCGTTTTTGTCGAGCCATCCGCTTCGGTGAAGACGAATTTATACGAGCCGTCGTCTTCGACGCTGTAACGAATCGTGCGCGGCTGGCCGTTTACTTTGTAGGTCAGCGTGAATTTCTTCATGTTCTCATGGGTGAAATCGGTGATCGTCGCACCGCGCAAGGGCGTGCCCGCCCCGCGCATCGGCTGGCCAGAAGGCTGCGGATCGACTTGCCCGCCGCGTTCGGTGACTTCGCCATGAAAGCCTCCATTCAGATAAGGGTACGTCTTCGTTGCATGATAATGATAATTTCCCTCGGCGTCTTTGTGGCCGTTGAATGCATCGAGATTTTTGGCCGGCGTGCCGTCCGGTTCGTTCAAGCCGTAGATCGCATAGCCGTCGAGCGCGTATGCAATGGGCTTGCCCGGGCCGACGAGCTTTTCGAGATGCAGCGGCGCGATGTGGTAATGGTAATCATCCGCGCGGCCGCAGTGCCCGCCGAATTCGTCGAGCTCCCCGGCGGTGAACGTGTCCGTCTTGCCGTCGTTTTTGATCGGATTGAAAATAGGCACACCGTTGGCCGCCAGCGCGATCGCGCCGCGGAAGAAATGATCTTTCGCCGACAACGGCGTTTTCGCCTCGACGGGCTTGAGCGGAATGCGCCAGGCGTTGTCGCCCATGTACGACTGCGCAATCGGCACCTGCTGCTGCCACGCCGTGATGCCGACCATCATGCGGTGATCGGGGAGCGAGTCCGTGCGGACGTAGAGAAAATCTTTGTCGAAGCCGAGTTTCAGCTTCCCGTAGAAAGTGAGGAACGCGCGCGCCTGCTCGGGCGTAGGCGTGCCGTCCGCTGCGCTGCCGTCCTCCTTGATGGCGGTGTCGCGAATCGCCCCGGCGGTTGCGCGCGGAGCGGGATCGTCGCGCGGATTGTCACGCGGCAGCGGGCGGCGCGGGTCGTCTTGCGGCCCGTCCGGCGGCGGGCGGCGCTGTCCTCCGGCGCGCGGGGCTCCCTGTCCCGGCTCAGGTCTTTGTCCTTGGTCGGGAGCGTCCGTCTTTCCTGTCCGGTCGTAGTTCAACTTCAATTGCGCTTTGGCAAGCGTGGTATCCTTGATGGCCTCGCCAAGAATCGCGCCTGTCACCGATGCCGCGGGAACGCTCAGCTTGGGCCGCGCCGAGAGCGCGTACAGCGTCAGCACATACGTTTTTAGCCCCGGCCCTTTGGAATGCGGCGGCGCATAGCCGACGCGGTCTTTGATCGTATTGAGACCCAGCGTACCAACGCCTGACGTGTTTTTCTCCAGGCGCGTCACGCTGGCGGGAACGTTGTACAGCGTCCAATAAATCTTCGTCTTACCCTCAGGATCAACGTGGCTCATGATCAGCGCGAAGCCCGCGGTGCCGGCCGGCGCGCCGCTCCATTCCAGCGGCGGTGTCGAACCGGCGCCATCACCGGTGAACTCCTCGGGCAGCTTGCCGTCGGCCCCAATTGCGGAACTCTTCAACACGAATTCGCCCGACACAGCGCCAGCCATGCCGGCCAACAGAAAGATTGCGATTCCGAGCATGCGATACATTGCGTAATCCTTAAAAGGAGAGTGCGTTTCAACTCCATTCATAGAGTAGCTCCACATCAGAGCGGTATCTCAACACAAAAACCTCTATTTTTTCCCGACGCCATTTCCAAATGATCTCTTCCTTTTCCACTCTATCCTAAGAGAAATACGTCCACATGAGATTGCTTAACCTATTTCTCTGTGCTGGCATGGACATTTTGCGCCATTATCATATCTGTTTGCAGCACCGTTGAATTAGGCGCGTAGCGCAGGCGTCCCGCCGCCATTTTTTTTTACGGGCTGCTGGTGAAATGAACAATACCTTGGAAAATGAGCGCAATCAAATGATTCATCGAAGAGCAATCGCCGTCGTCGTGAGCGCCTTGATGCTGTGTTTGGGGACACGACTGGCCGTGGCGGAAGACAAAGCAGCCGGGGCCTATCAAGACTGGGCGCATTCCGGCTCGCTGTTTATTCTGACGACGCCCGAGGGCACAAATCTGCCCGCCACCGCCAGCGAGCAGGAGTTTCCCCTGTTGGTGTGGCTGAACAAGGATTGGTTCGATTTCAAACAGGCCAAACCAGCCGGCGAGGACATTCGCTTCTCCTCCGACACCGGCGTGCCTTTGAAATACCAGATCGAAGAATGGGATGCCGCCAATGGAACGGCCTGCATCTGGGTTCGCATCCCGGCGATCAAAGGCAACGCACGGCAGGCGCTGAAACTGCACTGGGGCAAGGCGGATGCGGCCAGCGAGTCGAACGCGAAACCGGTCTTCAACGAATCCAACGGGTACGCGAGCGTGTGGCACATGGGCGATCCGGTGGTGGATGACGCGGGCGGAACAGACTCGAAGAACCAGGGCACGACGCCGACCGCCGGAATCGTGGGAAAGGCGCGGCATCTCGCGGGGAAGCAGGGGATTTTTGGCGGCGAAAAAATCACGACCTATCCCTCTGGCACCGGGCCAATGACGACAGAGGCGTGGTTTCGCGCGGAACAGACGAACGGCACGGTGCTGGCGTGGGGCCTGGAAAAGCGGCCCAGCAAAATCATGTTCAATTTCCTGAGCCCGCCGCGCATTGCCATTCAATGCTATTTCGCGGATGTTGAAGCCAAGACACCGCTGGCCACGAACCAATGGTATCATGTGGTCCACACGTACTCGTCGAAGGATTCGCGCGTGTACGTCAACGGCGTGTTGGACGGGACGTCGACGCCCATGCTCGACCTGCCCACCACATCGCGCCTGTGGATTGGCGGCTGGTACGGCAATTACAATTTCATCGGCGATATCGACGAAGTGCGGATTTCCAAAGTGGCGCGCTCGGCCGATTGGGTGAAACTGCAGTACGAAAATCAGAAGCCGCTGCAGACGCTGGTGGGGCCGATCGTGCAGGCGGGGACAGTGTTCAGCGTTTCGCCTGCGACGGCGATCGTGCCCGAGGGCAAAACCGCCACCTTGACCGCGCAGGCCGGCGGCGCGCAGAAGCTGTATTGGATTCTGAAACGCGATGGCCAGGAAACCGTCGCGGCGGTGGACCGGTATGCGTTCACCTTCGACGCAGGCCGCGTCACGGGCGACAAGGCGGTGGCGTTGCAATGCAAAGCCGTCTATCCCGGCGAAGTAAAAACGCAGGACATCGCGATCACGATCAAAGAAGATATCGAGGAACCGGCTTTCACACTCACGGCTCCGGCAGCGTGGGATGGGCGCGCGGCAATCGAAGTTGTGCCGCACGTAATCAATCTCACTGCGATGCAAGCGAAAGGCGCGGGCGAATTAAGGACCGAGTGGAGCGTCGGGCCGTTCGCCGTGATCAAAGAAATCGCGCCCGGAAAACTCATTCTCAAGCGCGCGCAGAACAGCGGCAAACTCACGATCACCGCGACGATCAGCAACGGCGGGAAACCCGTAACGCAGAGCGCGACGATCGCGGTGACGGAACCGGCCAGCGATCCCTGGGTGCAGCGCACGCCCGCAAGAGACGAGAAGCCGGAGGAAGGCCAGTTCTACGCGCGCGACGACAAGAACGAAGGCACGCTGTTTTACAACGGCACGCTGACCGACGCGGCCGACGAAGTTTTTCTAAAACTCTACGCCGACGATAAACTCATCAAAACCGAGCGCGCGAAACCCGGCGCGGATAAATCGTACGCGCTCGCGACGAAGCTCAAGCCGGGGCTGATCAAATACAAGGTGGAGTTCGGCACGACGTCAGGCGGCAAGGAGACGGTGCTGCAAAGCGTGGGCAACCTCGTCTGCGGCGACGCGTTCATCATCGACGGCCAATCCAACGGCTTGGCGACGGACACGGGTGAGAAATCGCCGCCTGAAACCAACGAGTGGATTCGCAGCTATGGCCGGTCGCCGAACAACGCGAAAAATGCGCCGGGCAATTTGTGGTGCAATCCCGCTTGGAAAGCGCAGAAAGGCGAGAAGGCCGAACTGGGTTGGTGGGGCATGGAACTGGCGAAGCGGCTGCTCGAAAGCCAGAAGATGCCGATCTTCATCATCAACGCCGCGGTCGGTGGAACGCGCATCGACCAGCATCAGCGCAATCCCGCCGATCCGGCCGATCTCACTTCCATCTACGGCCGCATGCTGTGGCGCGTTCAGCAGGCGAAACTGACGCACGGCATTCGCGGTATTCTCTGGCATCAGGGTGAAAACGATCAAGGTTCGGACGGGCCAACCGGCGGCTACGGCTGGGAGACATATCAGCCGCTGTTCGTGGAAATGTCCGCGGGATGGAAGCAAGACTTTCCAAATGTGCAGCACTACTACGTGTTTCAAATCTGGCCGAACTCATGCAGCATGGGCGGCCGGCTCGGCTCCGGCGACATGCTGCGCGAGAAACAGCGCACGCTGCCGCAGCTCTATTCGCATATGAGCATCATGTCCACGCTCGGCGTCCGCCCGCCCGGCCCATGCCATTTCCCGCTCGTGGGCTGGTCCGAATTTGCGCGCCTGATCCAGCCGCTCATCGAACGGGACCACTACGGCAAAGCGCCTGCTGCATCCATCACGCCACCGAATCTCAAGAGCGCGACTTATGTCGGCGCGGCCAAAGACGCGATCACGCTGGAATTCGACCAACCCGTGATCTGGGCGGATACGCTGGCCGGGCAGTTTTACCTTGACGGCGAAAAGGACAAAGTCGCCTCCGGCAGCGTCGCCGGCAACGTCCTCACACTCAAATTGAAGGGCGCATCCACGGCGAAGAACATCACGTACCTTAAAGAGATCACGTGGAATCAAGACACGCTGCTCAATGGCGCGAACGGAATCGCGGCGCTAACGTTTTGCAACGTGCCGCTCAGCGGCAATTGAACGATTGGAACGACGCATTTTTCGCTGAAGTATTTTCTTGGAATTGAGCCCCTTATTATGATGCGCGTAAGATTGATATTAGCATTTGTGACATGCGCTCTAATTCGAACCGCTTGCGCCGAAGAAAAGCCGGCGCTGGGATATCAGGGTTGGCAGCACTCGGGATCGGTGTTCATCTTGACCACGCCCGAAGGCGCGAATCTTCCCGCGGCCGCGTCGGAAGACGGATTCCCTTTGCTCGTGCGGTTGCACAATGACTTTTTCGATTTCAATCAGGCAAAGGCGTATGGCGATGACATTCGCTTCGCCAACAGCAGCGGAACGCCCTTGCCCTACCAGATCGACGCGTGGGATGCGGCAACGGACGAGGCCCGCATCTGGGTGCGCATTCCCAACATCAAAGGCAACGCGCGGCAGGAACTCAAGCTCTATTGGGGCAAGGCGGACGCGGCCAGCGAATCGAACGGTGCCGCAGTTTTCAATGCCGACAATGGTTTCGTCACCGTCCTTCACCTGAGCGACGCGTTGAAGGACGAACTCGACACGGTCGTTGCTAAAGACCAGGGCTCCACGAAGACCGCGGGAATCATCGGCGAGGGACGACATATTGCGCTGGGCAAAGGGATCGCTTGCGGGAACAACGTCAAAAACTATCCCTTCAGCGACAACCCTTTCACATCCGAAATCTGGTTCCGTGCCGAGAATGCCGGTTCCACGATTTTCTATTGGGGCCGGTATGCCACGCGCTTGAACGGAAAAACTGGAGACGGCAATGAAGTCGGATTGACTATCGGGTCGCCGGCCAAATTGAGTTGGGCGTCTGACGGTCCGGGCGGCGCGAATGCGGCTTCGGATCTTCCCATGGGAAAATGGACACACGCCGCTGCCACCTACGAAAATGGAGTCAGTAAAATTTATGTGAACGGCAAGCTCGAAGGCAGCCGGCAGCAGCAGCGCGCAGCGATGTCGATCGTGAAAGACATCCTGGTATGCGTTGGGGGCATTCGCGGCCACTACAACTTTGCCGGCGATGTCGACGAAGCGCGCGTCTCCCGCGTCGCGCGCTCGGCCGACTGGCTGAAATTGGAGTATGAAAACCAGAACGCGCTGCAAACGCTGGTCGGCCCGATTGTGCAAAGCGGTGGCGAGTTTTCAGTCTCGCACAAACAAGTCAGTATGCTGGAGGGCGCAAGTACCACGATTACCGCGAAGGCCGGCGGCGCTGAAAAAATAGTTTGGGTGCTCAAACGCGACGGAGTCGAAACAGTCGTTGCCGTGAATCGTTTTTCCTACACGCTTTCCGCCGGCAGAGTGACCGCCGATACGTCGCAGACGCTTCAATTCAGAGCCGTGTTCGTCGATGGCGTGAAAACCATCGACATTCCCGTGGCGATCAAAGAAGACGTGCCCGAGCCCGTCGTAACGTTGAAAGCGCCCGCCGCATGGAACGGCCGCGACACGATCGACGTCGTACCAGAAATCGGAAATCTTGCCGTGCTGAAGGCGAAAGGCGTGTCGAATTTAAAATTCGCGTGGTCGGTGTCGGGCGGCGCGGTGATCAAGGAAGTCGCTGCGGACAGACTGATCCTCAAGCGTTCTCAGTTCACCGGGAAAATCGCGATCAACGTCGCCGTGAGCAACGGCGGCGCCGAGTCGATCGCTACGACAAACATCACCGTCACCGAGCCGAAAAAAGACGATTGGGTGCAGCGTGTTCCTGGCAAGGACGAGAAGCCGGAGGACAATCAATTCTACGCGCGCGACGACAAGGGGGAAGGCACGCTCTATTACAACGGCGCGCTGGATCTACCCGCCGACGCCGTGTTTCTCAATCTCTACGCCGACGACAAACTCATCAAAACCGAACGGCGTGAGCCGGACGCGCAGAAGCGCTACGCGCTATCGGTTATGCTCAAGCCAGGCATGATCAAATACAAAGTTGAATTTGGAACGGAAATCGGCGCTGCAAAAACCGTCGTCAAAACCGTGAGCAATCTCATTTGCGGCGATGCCTATATCGTCCAAGGCCAATCCAACGCCGAAGCCACCGGTCCCAACAACGACCCCAAGCCCGATCCCACGGAACCGCAGGACGAATGGATTCGCAGCTTCGGAGATTCGCACAATGGCACCACGAAAGGAGGCTGGGTCACGGCGCTCCGGACGCGCCAATGGGGCAAGCCGCAATACGGCGTCGGGCAGATTGGAACCTGGGGCATGATCCTGGCACGAAATCTGGTGGAGAAACACCGCATCCCCATTTGCATCATGAACGGTGCCGTCGGAGGTACGCGCATCGACCAGCACCAGCGCAACGACGCGAAGCACGAGGACCCCGCCACGATTTACGGGCGCCTGTTGACGCGCATCGAAGGCGCAAAACTCACGCACGGAATCCGCGGCGTGCTGTGGCATCAGGGCGAGAACAATCAGGGCAGCGCGTCGCCGACCGGCGACTACGACTGGAAGTCGTATCAGCAATACTTCATCGATCTCTCCGCCGCGTGGAAGCAGGACTATCCCAACATCCAGCACTACTACGTCTATCAAATCTGGCCCAGCGGCTGCAACATGGGTGGCACGCAGGCCGGCGATATGCTGCTCGAAATGCAGCGCACGCTTCCCATGCTTTATTCGAATATGCGGATCATGTCAACGCTCGGCATCGTCAGCAAATCGAGCGGGCGAGGGCTTTGCCATTTCGATGAAGAAGGCTACCGGCAAATCGCGCAGTTGATGCAGCCGCTCGTGGAACAGGACAATTACGGACTCGACGCCGCGCGGGTGCTGAGCGCTCCGAATCTCAAGCGCGCGTATTTTACCACCGCCGCCAAAAATGAAATCGCGATGGAGTTCGATCAGCCGATGGCGTGGAAGGATGAGTGCAAAGCCTGGATCAACCTCGACGATGCCAAGGCACCCATCAACACGGGCAAAGTTGCTGGCAATGTCATCACGCTTCAACTGGCATCACCCGCCACCGCCAAGACGATCGCCTATCTGTCAGGAAAGAACTGGGACGGCCGTCCCGACAAATTGATTTGCGGCACCAACGGCGTCGCGGCGCTGGCGCTTTCGGCGGTGGAAATTGCTTCGGAGAAATAGCATGATTCGATTGCTTGCAATCACCGCGCTTGCGGTGTCAACAGTTCTACTGTCGGGCTGCTGCTGCAAAGATGAGCCAGGGCCGGGTGATGGAGCCGGCGACCGGAGGCCGGCGAACGCGGCCGTTTTACCCAAACGGCTGAAGGTTTTTATTCTCGCCGGGCAGTCCAACATGGACGGTCAGGCAAACGTGTCCACGATCGACTTTCTGGGCGAGGACAAGGCCCACGGCCACTTGCTCAAAACGTTCAAGCCCGATGGAAAGACGCTGGTGACACGCGACGATGTCTGGGTGGCGAACGGCGGCGTTTACGACACGCTTCAACCCGGTTTCGGCGGGCGGAAAAACTACGACAAACTGGGCAACAATATCGGGCCGGAGTACGCCTTCGGCTATTACATGGGCGAGGCGATTGACGAGCAGGTTTTGCTCATCAAATACGGACCCGGCGGGCAAAGCCTCTACGCGAATTTCCGTCCGCCCAGCGCGGGAAAGCGGGAGATCAAGGGCATGAAGCCGGAGGATGTCGGCGCGCAATACCGCGTGCTCACCGGCTATGTGCACGAGACGCTGGATAATCTCAAAAAGCACTTCCCGGCGTACGACGAAAAGGCGGGCTACGAGATCGCGGGCTTCGTCTGGTTTCAAGGCTACAACGACCAGTTCGACGAAAACGCCCGGAAAGAATACGGGCAGAATCTCGTTCATTTGATCAAGGATTTGCGCGCTGAATTCAAATCACCAGAGATGAAAGTCGTCGTCGGAATCATGGGTGTGAATGGGATTCACAACGAAGTTGGAAAACAGAAGGAAGTGCGGGACGGACAGCGGTTTATTAATACTGTTCAGGAATTCAAAGGCAGCGTGAAGGCCATTGAGACAGCACCGCTACTGCATCCGGATATTGTCGCGATCAAGACCGCCGGCTGGCTGAACAAAGATCGCGATTTGAAGCAACAACCGATCACGCCGGAAGAAGAAGCGATGCTGAAGCGCGCCACGTCAAACCAGGGCTATCACTATTACGGCGAAGGTCGTTTCTTCATCTTGCTCGGAAAGAGTTTCGCCGAAACGATGCTGGAGTTGATGGGCAAAGAGAAGAAATGACGACCGTTCATCCAATGAGAATCGCGCATCTGCCAAGGCCGTGTTCCACGTCCTCGGTGACCCGCTCCGCCGGGACGTTGCAATCCTTGGCGTTGACCGCGGCCATTCTCATCGCTTCAACTTTTCCGTGCGCAGGCGCGGAAGGCATTTCCGAACTCACCGCGAAACAGCGCTTCGATTCCGTCGTCGGTCCGTTTTTAAAATCTCACTGCACTGAATGCCACGGGGCCACGAAAGCAAAGGGCAAACTGACGCTGCACGACATCGGCAGCGATCCGGCGGATACCAAATCGATCGCGGCCTGGGAACGCGTGCTGGAGCAATTGGAAATCGGCCGGATGCCGCCGGAAGACGCAGATCAGCCCAAGGCCGCCGAGCGCGAACGGGTCATTCAGTGGATTCGCGACACTCTGATTCTGGCGGGCAAAGGTTACGAACTGAAATCGAAAATGCTGCTGCCGGAGTTTGGCAATCGCGTCAGTCACGAACTGCTCTTCGACGGCTCCATCAAAGACATGTCGGCATCACCGTCGCGCTTGTGGCGCATCAGCCCGTACATTTACGCGGGGAAGGGACTGCAGCCGGGGCCGGGCGTGAAGACCGAGCCCGTCGCGTACTCCACGAAGACCAACGGCATTCGCGATTATTCATCGCAGGAAATTGTGGGCGAGTCCGGATTCTCGATGCTGATGATGGCTTTCGACGACATTCTTTCCAAGCAGATGCACGACTCGAAGAACGTTCAACGCAGCAAGGCGGACCCGAAGAAATTCGAGGTCAAAGAAACGGTTGAAGTCATCCGCGGCAATCCGAGTTTCATGGCGATTTCGGAAGCGCCGGGTGCGCCGGCCCAGGAGGCGATGGAGCGGGTTGTGCGCGACGAATTTCTGCGCGCGATGGGACGGCCGATTGATGCGGAAGAGCAGTCGCGCTATCTGAAGTTTATGGAGAATTGCATTCAAAAAGCAGGCAACGAGAGCGGATTGAAAGTCGCAATCATGGCGATTTATCTTTCGCCCGAAGCCATTTACCGCATGGAATTGGGCCTCGGAAAGGAAGACGAATTTGGCCGCCGCAGGTTGTCTTCGCATGAACTGGCATATGCGCTTTCCTATGCGCTGACCGACGCGCCGCCGGGCAACAATGCAGTGATCAAAGAAGCGTTAGCGAGTAACCAGCTCTCTACAAAAGCGGATGTCGAGAGAGTTGTCCGGCGGATGGTCGCGGACGGCGCTCCGCCGATCAACATCGGCTTGCCGGGCCCATTCGATCAGTTGCGCGCGCAGGGCAAGCGCGGTTACGCGTATCTCCCGCGCGTGCTGCGCTTTTTCGAAGAGTTTTTCGAATACCCAAAAGCGGCGGGCGTGTTCAAGGATGGCAAGCACGGCACGTTCGGCCCGCGCGCGGTGCCGGGCGTGGCGCAGGGGCACGTCGCGGCGATCGTCAACGCCGACACGCATGTGTTTGAAGAGTTGCTGACGTCGCCGCGTTTCAATTGCAACCGCGACCGGCTGCTGGATCAATTGAAAACGGACTTCGAAGAGCGGCTGAAGAAAATGCCGGTCGCAAAAAAGGAAGAAGCGGCGAAGCAATACGAGAAGACGCGCGGCCAGGGCGCGAAGCTGCCCAACGAGACCTTTCGCGCGGGCATTCTCACGGACCCGGCGTGGCTGATCGCGCATTCCAAATGCACGGAAAACGATCCGGTGCATCGAGGAAAATGGATTCGCGAGCGGCTGTTGGCGGGCTGCGTGCCCGATCTTCCGATCGGCGTAGAGGCCAAAATTCCCGAGGACCACGACCGCACGCTCCGCGACCGTTTCAAAGTTGTGGAAAAGCAAGAGTGCTGGAAATGCCACGTGGTCATGAATCCGCTGGGCATGCCGTTCGAGTGCTTCAACGACGTGGGACGGATTCGCACGGGCTTGTATCTGGACAAAAAGAAGCGCGAGTTCCTGGAGACCATCGACGAAGCGGAGGCCGAGAAGCTCGCGGCGGCGGGCAAGATTGACATCCTGCCCGTCAACGCGCGCGGCGTGCTGACCGGAACGGGCGAACCGGCGCTCGACGGTGAAGTGAAAGATGCGATCGATCTTGTCCAGCGTCTCGCCAAATCGGCGCGCGTCCGGCAGTCGATCATCCGCCACGCGTTCCGTTATTGGATGGGCCGCAACGAGACGTTGAGCGACTCGAAAACATTGATCGCTGCCGACAAGGCGTATGTCGAAAGCGGCGGGAAATTCAGCGAAGTGATCGTGTCACTGTTGACGTCCGATTCGTTTCTGTACCGCAAGCAGCAATAAGAGGAGTCGTTCACGATGTCCAAATCGCGCAGACAATTCATCAAGGGAATCGCGTTGGGCGCTGGCGCGGCCACGCTGGCGCCGCTGCTCGCGCGGATCAAGGCGCATGCGGACGGCGACGAGAAAGCGATGCCGCGGCGCTTCGTGTTTGTGATCAAGTCGAGCGGCCTGCCGTCCGCCGGCATTCGGCCTATCGGGCTGGACGTGGGCGACGGCAGCCGCAAAATCGATCTGCCGCTGAAAAATTATGCGCTGCCGGAAACACTCAAGGCGCTGGAGCCGTTCAAGGATCAGACCCTGATTCTTGACGGACTTTCGGGTGTGAATTTCACGGGCAATCACTCGGCGTATTACGGGGCGCTTAGCTGCCATCACGCGCCGGAAAAACCCGTCGCACCGTCGATCGATTGCCTGCTCGGGAAGCTCTTTCCGGCGCCGTTTGAGAACTACGGCTTCGCGCCCAACGGCCATGCCATCGGCAGCAATGCGGGGCCGACGGTCGCGAACGGCGCGGTCTTCCCGCGCATTTCGGCGTACGGACAAAATCAGCCGATGGCCTTTCAAGCCAGCGCGGAGAAGGCGTACCGGCAGTTGTTCGGCAGCGCGCTGGAATTAAGCACCGGTGGGCAGAAAGAATTTGCGCTTCAAACGAATCTCCTCGATTTTCTCGCGGACGACACGCGGCGCGTGGCGAAGCAAGTCGCCGCGGAAGAGCGCGAGAAACTCGACAGTTATCTCGCGGCGTTCGAATCGGTGCGCGCGCGGAATATCAAGCTCGACGAGATGAAGCCGCGGATCAAGCAGAATGCGCCGCAACTCACCACGCAATACGCCTCAAACGATTTCTGCGAGCGCATCAAGACATTCTTTGAATTGGCAGCCGCGACGCTCGTCACCGGGCTGAGCAACGTGATCTCGATCCGGATGGATTGGCTCAGCGTGAAATACGAAGCGCTCGGATTCAAGACGACCAGCGTTCACGACATTGGCCATGGCGCGGCGACGGACAACGGTTTCTCCGCCGCGCAAGCGACCGACGCAATCCGCGCGTTCCAAGTGGAGCAGATCGCCGGGCTCGCCGCGCGGCTGCAAGCGATTCCCGAAGGCAACGGCACGATGCTCGACAACACCTTGATCGTGTACCTCAGCGACAACGGCGAAGCGCATCACGGAACGCATCACGAATGGCCCTTCATCGTCGTCGGCGGAAAGCGGATGAAACTCAAAACGGCCGGACGCTACCTGCGCTATCCGAATTACGGGAAGAACGGCCACAAGACGATTGGTAACTGGTACAACACAATCCTTCACGCCAGCGGCGGAAAGTCGCAGCCGTACTTCGGCCAAGTCGACGCGAGCCTGGGGGACATCGATCTTAAGGGGCCGTTGACAGAGTTGTTGGTTTAATGGCAGTCACGATTTATTCTCGTGCGAAGCGGGTTGCTGAATGTGCTGACACGCCGCGATTGGTTGATTGGCTGCAAAAAAGTTCAGCAGCGATTTCCTCGCCGATCTATTCTTTGCCAACAGTCTCATTGACAGACCTCCCATGAATTCATGTGCGATAGTCGCGTCAAACACATTGCGAAACGTCCGTTACTTTCCGACGCGCGCTGGAGCCACTCCTCCGAGCGGGACATTGAGGACTTCCCCGCTCGTGTCATTATATGCCTCAAACGTGCCGATCGCTGGGTTGTCTTTGTTTGTCCGCACGATTGACAGCCGCGCTTTCTGCGTCGTCCGGCTGACGATGGGCGCGACGAAATCGGCGCCAATGCCCGCGCCGTTGAAGCACCCAACCCATTTCATGCCTTTATCGTCCCAACACTCAATGACGTAGCGCGCGATAGAAGAATCGGCGCCTTCTTTGATTCTAAATTCGTTGACCATTGTCGGCTTTCCGAAATCGAGCTGCAGCCACTGCCCTTCGCTGGCCGACGCTTTCCACGCGCTGGCCGGATCGGCGTCGCCGGCTTTGGCCGCGTCGCTGCCCGCGACCGCGGAAGACGCGCTGAGTTTGGCGGCGAGTTTGGGTGTGCTGCACGCCGCGCTGAGGTCTTTGAGCACGCAATTGACGAACGAGGATTTCTTATCCTTCTCCGGGTCCATGACGCGCATCAGAATTTCGCCTTTGGAAAGATAAAAGCGGCAGTCTTTCCAAGTCACTTCGTTCCAGTCGGTCGTGTTGATGATGGCGCTCTTCGGCATTCTGTTTTCGTTGTGGCGGCTGGCCTTGGCGTTGATGACACAATTCTCCATGTGAATATCTTTTTCGGGCTCGGGCCCCGATGCGTAGCAGCACAGCAAAAAGCCCGGGCCTTCCGTGTCGTGGAAGAGGCAGTTGCGCATGGTCATGTGGTCGCAGTTGGATTCGAAGTCGAAGGCCTCGCCGTCGCCGCTCGGTTTTCCCTTGGGACCGATGGAGATGAAGCCCCATTCGCTGCTTTCAAACACCCAATTCTTGCAGCGGGCAAACATCGCGCCGGCCACGCCGTTGAAAGAGCGGAAATTGCGGCCGATGTCGTGGGTCACGCAGTTGCGCACCGCGCCGCCATCCACGCCGCGCATGCCCAATTGCCATTGGTAGCCCTCTTCAAAAAGGCAATTCTCGACGACGAAGTTTCCGAAATTATAAATGTTGCCGGCATTCTTGTTGAAGTTGTCCGGGCTGTTCGTCCAGATGCCCGAAGCCAGGCTTCGGAAGACGCAATTCCTGACGGTGATATCTTTCAGCACGATGGTGTTCTTGACTTCCTGCGAGAAGAAGCAGATGCCCAGGCCGATCTTGTGCTTCGGGTAGTCGTGGTACGCCTGATACGTCAGAGAATCGTGGAAGAAGCAGTCTTCGATCCAGATGAACTTTCGAGTCGGCGAGCCGGCGGAATAGTCGGCGTAAATGCCGGTCATGCATTTCGAAAACTCAATCCCGACGATCTTGAAACCTTCCTGATCCGAGAGGCGAATTCCCGCGAGATCCTTCCGAAAATCCTGCCGGTCAATCACCGGTTTCTTGCCCGCATCGAAGGAACCAATGGTGATCGGATTTTCAGCGGTGCCGCTCCCTTTGGGGTGAAGTTCCTCGTTCCAGGTATCGCCGCATTTCAGCAGTATTTTGTCGCCGGGCGAATAGTTCGTGGAAGCCTTGGCGAGCGTCTTCCAGGGACCGTTGGCGCCGTCCGGCTTGGAGAGTTGACCGCTCCAGGCATCGTTGCCAGCCGTTTGACTGACGTAGTACGTTGCAGCCTCGGCGGAGGCCGCGCAAAACGCCACTATCACGGCGGCAAGCAAACTCAACACAGGCGTGCGTGAAATACGCGTCACTGGGCTCATACTGTTGTTCTCAATCTCGCTCGTCGTCACTGGCATCGTCTATAATCCGGGCTACTTTGTTGAACCTCGTGCAGGGAACGAAGGTGTGATGCTGCGCAACTCGGGATGATCCTTGGCGGCTTCGATGGCTTTGATCGCATCTTCGACCGCGGTGACTCGCCGCTTGTTGAGATCGCCGCCGGGATATTCGCGATTTTTGACCTGTTCGTTGAAGGCATCGATCAGCTCTTTCAATCCCGGAATGGCTTCGCGGGCAGCCGAGCCGTAGGCCACGATCTCCTTCATGATTTCGCCCGTTCTGCTTTCGCTGCCGTGGCCGCCCTGCGTTTTCGCGAGCAGGACTCCCGCTTCGATGCCCTCTTTGTAATGGAATTTCGTCAAGGCTTTGAAGCCGCCCATGCGAATTTCGTTGCCAAACATGGTGTCCGCGGGACTGGGTGTTTTGACAGCGGCCAGGATATCCGGAGCCAGCGCTTGCACGTCCGCGGCGCTCAATCGTCGTTCAAAGAAATGTCGCAACGTGGCCCGCGCCATTCCGTCCGCATTCGTGGAGACAACACGGATCGCGGGATAAAGCAGCAGCGGGTCCGCGTCTTTGAGCGCGTCGGTCAGTTGCCCTGAGAACAACGCGGCGGCCAACTGGCCATGCGTCAACTGCACGGGATCGGCCCAGTTGATGGGCTGGAGCGGTTCGGCGGTTTTGACGATCGCCTTGAGAATGTCGGGGATAGCCGGCTTCGCGGCGCCGCCCATTTTCCGGATCGCCTGCGCCGCCTTGTAGCGCAGCCAGCGGTCTTCGTGACTGAGCTGACGGACCAATGCGGGCAGCGCCTGTTCGTTCTTGAGAAGGCCGAGCGCTTCGCACGCGCCCTGGCTGGCGTGGACATCTTTGCCCTCCGCCAACGCGATCAATTGCGGTGCCATTGCCTTGGCTTCAGGCCGCCTCGACAGTTCGTCCGCCGCCCAGCCTCGAACGATCGGCGACCAGTCGCTGAACGCCGCGACGAGTTCTTGCGGCGTTTTCTTTACACGGTCCAGGTCGAACCGTCCAGATGCAATGGCATCGGCCACTTCCTTCTTGCTCAACCAACCAGCAGCAGTCGCGTCCCGACCAGTGATAAGCAGTTTTTTCAGCGGCATCGCATAGGTCAGCACATATGTTGCCGTCGGGCTCAGTCCGCTGTAACTGCTTTTGCCGTAGTAGGTGTCGTCATCGGTTTTCCCTGCGCCGTACTGCTCGCCGCCGTCATAGGTGAACGAGCCGTCGCTGCGCCGTACCAAATCAAGATGCCACGACGCTTCTTTGAAAAAAGCGGCCGCCGAATCCGGCCCGCCGGCATTGGCGCCCAGAGCGCTCCACAGATAGCTGAAGCCCTGGCCGGTGTGTCCGCATTCCCGGCTCTCGTAACCGGCCGTCGCCATCTTCGCGAAGAATTGCGATTCTTTGATCCGCGTGCCTTGCACGGCGAACATCATGGCTGCCATGGAGTTTTTGCCGTTGTTTTCATGGTAGGGCCACGGCTCGTGTTCGCCGTAAGGGATGGCGCCTTTGTCCACGTAGTAGCCGAAAAACTTCGATGCGCGCTCAATCGCCGGATCGATCTCCGGATTGTTCACCCCGCATTTCTTGCCCATCACGATCGCCAGATTTCCAACCAATCCCGCCATGTTCACCGGGCCATACGGCGGAATCGATCCGTGCAGATTCCCTTCGGGAGTCAGATGCGAAATGCCGTGCCCGAACGTTCCATACATGCTCTGTCCCCTGGCGAGCGTGACCGTGTATTCGGTGATGGCGTGCAGGACTTCTTTGTCGCCCGTGAGTAAATAATACTCGCAGAGAAAAACGTTTCGATAGCCCCAGTCCCAGACGACCATCCCTTCCTTCAATTCCAATTTCAGCGTCGTCGGCCCCATTTTGCGCGCGAAGTCCCGGACGCGCGGAAGGTACTCCGGATTTCCAGTCGCCAGCAGCGCGAGACCGTTGATCGCACCCATCAGGTCTTGTTTCAGAGGCTCTTTCTCCAGCGCTTTGCAGGCGTCGTCGAAGATGCGTTTGGATTTGGGGCAATTGTACGGTGCCGTGTCGGAGTAACTCCCCATAACTCGCAGCTTGAGCTCGACCTCGTCAGTCTTACCCGCGCGCCAGCGGGTTACCTTCAAGATGCCCCGGCTCGCTTCCGTTTCAGCTTCCTGAATGGCCTTTGCGATGCCTTTTCGGGCATCGTCATTGAAGCGCTTTCCGCCCGCGCCAAGGATCACGTCGTTGACGTTCATCACGCCGTCGGCGGGTGATTTGTCTCCCACATGCGTCACCAAAATCTGCCGGCTGGCCGCGGTGGTTCGTCCCTGCAAGCTATCCAAATACGTCGCGGGCTTGGTGTAAATCCATCCGCGCAACCCGGTCGAACCGAGATTGTAAGTGCTGTTGCGGCTGACGCCTTTCGTATCCCCCAACGTAAGATCGGGCGGCGCCTCCGCGCCCACAACCGCTCCGCCAAGCAAAACAACGAGGACAATTTCAATACAGAATCTTGCTCTCAGCATTTTCGTTTCCTTATACCGTCGGTAGAATTACGGCTGCACATCCAGAAATCCTTCGCCTGAAATGCTCGCGGAATGTTCAGTCGCTCCATAGATACCCTGAGGCAGTTTCTTTCCATTCAGCGTACAACTTCGGACCTTGATCTTGCCGTTAAAATTGAGTTCCAACTTCGCGCCGGCAGCAATCACAACATCTGTCTTCGGGCCAAGACTGCGTTCGTGAGTTAAGATCAGCGTGCCTTGCGCAACAGTGGTGATTCCTGAGTACGTATTTGTGCCGGAGAGCGTCCATTTACCAGTGCCGGATTTGGTGATGGAGGTCGTGGCCTTGCCGGCGCGGTCGTGAGGATCGGCGATCGTACCCGCGAGTTCGCCGGCACCCGTCGTGTCACCTTTGAGCACGAGCGACTTGCTGTGACCGTAGCCGGAGATCACGAAGGCGCTGGAGAACTTCAGCAGCCCGGTGCCGGATTGATCAAAAGTCACGGTGGATTTCGCGCAAGCAAGATTCATCACGCGATCTGTCGTTTCGCCCGTGCCTGTATAAATAAGAGCACAATCACCATTCCTACTTTCTTCGCCCATCACGATCTCGCCAGACTCAATGTCGGTGGGCGCGCCGAGACTGCTGCTAGCCC
>JBAXUS010000100.1:0-22308 GCA_037129555.1 Planctomycetota bacterium | reverse complement strand
AATTTCCGATGATAGCATCATCGGAGGATTCGACGACCGCTGCGAGGTTTTCGCGCAGACGCGAGCCGGCTGCGGTTCTGATGGTTTGCGATGCGATTTCGGGCAGATGTTTCCAGTAATCGCCGTTTTTAATGATGTAATCGGCCGCACCGCGCCGCAGCGCTTCCACTGCGATGCGCTCGCTGCCACTTCCTGTGACCACGACAACTGGAATGGGGGGATTTAAACTCCTGGCCACCTCCAACACACTCCAGCAATCGCTGTCTCCAAGAAGATAATCCAGCAACACCATTTCAAAGCGCTGACTCTTCAAGCGCACGATGGCGTCTTGAGCGTTATTCGCGGTGCAGGTCACACACCCCGACCGCATGAGCACTCTCGCAACCAATTCGGCCGTGGAGTGGTCATCATCCACGACCAAAATTTCAGCGGCTCCCTGGATTGGACTCGTCATGATGCCCCTCCGTTACTAATCCTATTCAACTGCCCCTTCACGGACTTCACGAAACGTGAAAAACTCGTACTTGGAAACGTCAGGAAGCGTGATTAATTAAGAAGGAAAATCGGACTCTATATGGAACTGTTTTCTTCGTTCGACGATTCGCGCTCCGTATGCGAGTGAAAGCTTTGCTTTGGCATTGACTTTCTGGCTGATACTGAACCTGTTGTATTAAGAACCTACCCCAAAACCTGCCGCAAGCAGATGAATGCGGCAGGTTTTGGGATAGGTTCTAACACGACAACGAAATTTGAATTTCAATGTGTATTTATCCCGAAGGGATAGTAGCCATTTGCCGGTGGTTGAGGCCAGAGGCCGATACCACCGGAACCGCTCTCGCCGCTGTAATCCCTCCGGGATACTGGTTCATCTGGAATTCGCATCCGGTGGTATCGCGCTTTGCGCTCAACCACCGGCTAATGGCTTGGACCCCTTCGGGGTAAAAAGCACATCTTTCGTTGTAGTTCTAAGCAATATAAATGGCCATTCTGCACGTTTCATATAATGGTATGATCACTTCAATATCTTTTCTCATTCGTGGCGTTTGCATCAATTCAGCAATATCAGGAGGCAACGGTGTGGGCGGCACGAGGAGTGCTGACAGTTTGACATGCACCCCACCCGACAAATTAAATAAAGACGCTCCAACATTTAGAATTTCGTAACAATTATCACGCATTTCTTCCTCAATTGTGTTTGTACGAATCGCGGCAGCCGCAGCGCCAGCTGGTATTCTTGCCAAAGAAGCGCCCAGGTAATTGGTAGCCGCCACATCCGTCACGACTAATGCCAGAAGTTTACCTTGATCACTCAAATAGGTGCCGATGACAGGTGAAGTGGGGTCGCTCTGCCGGGGTTTTTCAGCGACCTTTATTTTACTTCCGATTAACGAAACCAGCAACTCTTCTATCTTGGCATCGTCGGGCAGCACTTCAATTCGTTGATTGCTGGCCGCTTTTTTCGACGCCTCTTCCGCCGTCGGATTTGACCGCAAGAGTGGCTTATCCAATGACATCACTTCAAGGACGCGGACGACCGCACCGTTTGCTCCAGTACGAACGACGCGACCGCGACCGCGAAAAATTTTTTTCACTTTCTTTTGAAGAAAATCGAATTCTACGACCTCCCCAGTCTGCAAATGAACTTCCGTTTCTATGAATACGCCAGCCATTACTTGCCGATTGGGTTCGATTAAATACGGCCACAACGAATGCGATTCGTTGATGACTCGCACCCGCGAGACGATGCTAGCACGGAGGAGGTATTCTTGGCGTTCGTTTTTCTTTGACATGGCCTGAACTCGCGAAAATGCGGTTTAATCGACGCGGCTTTCAATATGACAATTATCCCAAAATTGACGAGAGCGCTTCTTTGAAAGATTCAACTGTGAACGGTTTGGCGATCATGAACAACGCTCCAGCGTCTTTCGCTTCCTGACGCATAGCCGGAGTGGTTTCAGATGTGACAAAACCAAACCGAATCGCGTTTCCCTGGCTGCGCAATGTTGTCAGTAATTCGATTCCATTCATTTCCGGCATGTTCCAATCGCTCAGAATCAAATCCGGTGAGACTGCGTTGATGATGCTTTGAGCCTCCATTCCATCACCCGCTTCCACGAACTGATGTGAGTCAAACCCAGACTGGCGCAATGTGCGCATGACAATTTGCCGCATGACTTTGCTGTCGTCGATTATGAGAACTTTCATTGAATATCCTTTCTTCTGCTAATAATCCGTACTGTGGCAACCATGCCAATGGATTCAGTACTGCCCTATTAGTTCATCGTTATAAACATGGACCCGTAAAGATGACAATTTTCAATGACAAATTTGACTGCAAACCAGCGCGCCTGTGCGGGCAAAGGTGTTGGTATTTGCCGCCCCGCGATAATGAGTGTCGAAACAGACATCCGCACGAGGCCCTGGTTGGTTTTGTTCAGCGTTGATTTGAAATTGCCTACAATCACGTTCGCCATTTCGGCAACGGCATCGTAGACATCATCTTCCGATCCGGCTGCCGGCGCTTCGCCAAACATGCCTGTATAGATCGCTTTGGCCAAAGGTGCATCACATTGCAGTGTCACGATAGCCGTGGAATCCGGTGCGCTCACCGTGATGATCGCCATAACATCACCGGGAATCGAACGGGGTTTTCCTTCAATCAATTCTGAAGGGCCGACCTGTACACCAATCATACTGCCAAAAACCATTGTTACTGTGTTTGCGAGTTGGTTACTCAACTCTTTTGTTGGAATATCAAGAAACATGTCGCAACTCTCCCCGGTTCGTGGATTGCACCCTATTTTATTCGGGGCGGTAGTAAACCGCTTTACCCGTCTGAATTCTCGCGTATCCTTTGACCACGTTAAAGACTGTTTCCGCGCCGCCCAAGAACAGGCTGCTTTCCCGCCCGAGCATCGTTCTCATTTGCGTCAGAATCTGGCGTTTGGCTTCGATATCAAAATAAATCAACACGTTTCTGCAAAAGATCAGGTCGAACGCACCCAGCACAGTGAGATCCGTCAACAGATTGAAATGCCGGAATGTAGCCAATTTTTTCACATCATCTTTCAGCACCCAGTCGCTCCCGGATTGGGTGAAGTATTTCACGAGCAACATCGCCGGCAACCCTCGATTCACTTCCAATTGAGTAAACGTTGCTTGCTTCGCGCGATTAAGCACAAAAGTGGAAATATCTGTGCCAACGATTTCAATATTCCAGGACGAAAGCTTTGGAAAGTATTCGCGTATCAAAATGGCAATCGAATACGCCTCCTGGCCTGTGGAACATGCCGCGCTCCAAATGCGCAATTTCCGGACGTTCGAGCGTGCGGTAATCAAGTTGGGAAGGATGTCTGTCTTCAGCGATTCAAACGGAGACTGATCGCGAAAGAACGACGTTTCGTTCGTCGTCATGGCGTTGATCACATCACGTCGGTACTCCATCGTTGGATTTAAGCGAAGACGATTGATCACCTCAGACGCCCCGAGGAGATTTTCGCGGCGGGCGATTTCACCCAACCGCGCTTCGACCAAGTATAATTTGCTCGCGTCCAGCATGACGCCGGATTCCGATTGAATGAATTTGCAGACGAAATTCATATCATCGGTACTTACGCTGGGTGTTTTTTCGACGATATTAAACATCGTTCTACCTCGATTGCCACATGTTGGATCGGCACGACGGAATTGGCCAACCCGGCTTCGACCACAAAGCCAGGCATTCCCCAAACAACACTCGTTTCCTTGTCCTGCGCTACAACATGAGCCCCTAAATTTTTTAGAAGCCGTATTCCTTCAAATCCATCTTTGCCCATTCCGGTCAGAATCACTGCGATCGTTGCCTCGCCATAAATATCAGCGACGGATCGAAAGAGCACGTCCACTGCCGGTCGGCATGAATTCTCTTGAGGATCTTGATTCAGTTGCGTGATGACTTTCGTCCCGAGCCGTTTCAAAACCAAGTGATAATCACCGGGCGCAATGTACGCCGTGCCGTCCTTTAACTCTTCACCAGCCACCGCCTCTTTGACATTGATTTTGCAAGACGCATTCAAACGCTCAGCCAATAAACGGGTAAACATCGCCGGCATATGTTGCACAATAACAATTGGAACCGGCAACGATGCGGATAACATCGGAAGAAATGCGGCCAGCGCATTGGGTCCGCCGGTGGAAACGCCAACTGCGATAATACTGCGTGTTGCATTTCCTGTCCTGCTGGGCGCCGGCGCAATAAGTAATGATTTGGGAGCCTCTCGCTGCACCGGCGGCGGTGAAACTTTGCGTTCTGATTTTGGAGAATTCTTGTCTACGTACATCGGAAACAGCTTGGAGTCGCGCGTCCAAGGTTTCAATCCTTCGTTCGTAAGCTCAGGCTTGCAAAACTGCTTGATCCGGGGCAATAATTCCTGAAGAAAATATTGGAAATTGTCTTCACGACTTCCCAGATTGATATCCTTGGACAAAAAATCGGACGCACCCAATTTCATCGCTTCAAACGTTCTGTCAGCTCCACGTTCCGAATGGATGCTGAACACAATGGCTTTGATGTGCGGATGCGTTTTTTTCATTTCTCGCAGGACTGCAAACCCATCCATTTCTGGCATTTCAAGATCAAGAGTAATCACATCCGGATTCAGTTGCTGGATTTTCTGCATGCAGATACGACCGTTGGACGCGGTCCCGACCAATTGCAGGTCTGGATCGGACGCCACAACATCCGAGACGACTTTTCGGAATACCACCGAGTCGTCCACAGCCAGCACTCGCAGCGGCACGTTCATGAAAGCACTCCCAGTGCAAGATTCATCTTGTCGCGCAATGCGTCGGCCGAAAACGGCTTCATCAGGAACTCATTAGCGCCCGCGCTCAACGCCTGGATAATGGCCGATTGTTCCGCTTCGCTTGTCACCATGCACACGGGGACATGGCCCATGTTTTTCACTTTGCGGTATACATGCAGGAATTCAATGCCATTCATCACCGGCATGTTCCAATCCAAAAATATGATTTCAATATCCGTATGCGCCTTCAACATATCAAGCGCGGACTGGCCGTTGTCTGCTTCGATGACCTCCACCTGCATTTGGGCGAGATAGCTGCGGATGATCCGCCGCATGGAACTCGAGTCGTCAATAACCAGTGCTTTCATAGAGTACCTTTCGGTCGGCTGTGTGCTGCGGTTTTATCGGTTTTAAATTCATACGCCGCTGATAGGAACGGCTATGGCGCGGCAGTTGTTTCCCAAGGGATTGACGCGCCGTGCGCGTCAATCCATCCACTTTATTTTAGGACCGTTCGATCATTCACTTAGAGCTTGAAGCGGCTGACGAGCTTCTGAAGCTGCGTGGCCATTTCCGAGAGCGAGGCGGAGGCCCGTTGTGTATCGCTTGCGCCAACGGTGGTGTTGGATGCGGCCTTGGCGACACCGGAGATGTTCTCCGAAATCTCGCCTGTTCCCTTGGCAGCCTCACTCACATTCCGACCGATTTCGTTGGTCGTGGCAGTCTGTTCCTCGACGGCGCTGGCGATCGTATTGGAGATCTCGTTGATCTGATTGATGATCTGTCCAATATCCTTGATGGCTTTGACTGCGTGTGTGGTGTCACCCTGGATGGCTTCGATTTTCTGGCTGATGTCTTCCGTCGCCTTGGCTGTCTCTTTGGCCAGTTCCTTGACTTCGTTTGCCACCACAGCAAAACCCTTGCCCGCTTCACCGGCCCGCGCCGCTTCGATGGTGGCATTCAAGGCCAGCAAGTTGGTCTGCTGTGCGATCGAAGTGATGACCTTCACCACCTTGCCAATCTCCGCGGAACTCACTCCGAGCTTGCCGATGATCTGGTTCGTTTGGTCTGCAACGCGCACTGCGTTAGTGGCCACTTTTGCAGATTCATTCGCGTTCTTTGCGATCTCCTTGATGGACGCGGACATTTCTTCCGTACCCGTCGCGACGGTCTGAACATTCTTGCTGACCTGTTCGGATGCGGCGGATACCGTGTTGGCTTGAGTGGCCGTTTCTTCGGCGTTCGCGGCCATTTGCTGAGCGGTGGCCGTCAGTTCTTCAGAAGACGAGGCGAGCGCCAATGCATTCTGGGATATCTGCATCATGCTTCCACGCAGATCGCTGATCAGTTTCTGGAAGCCTTCGCCCAATTGTCCAATTGCGTCCGCGCCCTTGACCGCGATCTCCTGCGTCAAATCGCCCTGGGACGCAGCCCTGACACCGCGCAACATTTCATCGACCTTCTGCTTGAGTTCGTCGGCCTGCGTTTTCTCACGCTCGGCGAGTTCGACCTCGCGTTTCTTGGCCGCAACCTGCTCCGTAGTCAATTCCCAGGCGGCCATATAACCCATGATCTGGCCTTTTGCATCCGGGATGGCGGCATAGACGAGTGAAAGTGTTTCGGTGCCCAGTTTAATCTCTGCCGTCGCGCTTTGTCCCACTCGAAGGGACGTCAATATGCGGCGCTGGTGATCCGGGTTCTTGTGGAAAATATCGATTTTCTTGCCCATGGTGTCATCAACTTTGACAGGCAACAAATGTTCAATCTTTTTGAGGGTTTTAACTGATGCCGGGTTAATCATCGTCAGGTTAAAATCCAGGTCGGCAAACAGCAAATGAGTGGGTGCGTTGAGAATGATATTTTGAGCCCGGCTGGCCTCGGTTTGTTTCGCGATACGTTCGAAACCACCCGAAACGACCCGACCCACGCTTCGCAACACTTCCAGGCGCTCGTCGGAAAGTGTCAACGTTTCCAGCGCAAAGAAGTCCATCGTTCCCACGACATTGCCGTTGACCATGATTGGAAAACACACGCCTGATTTGACGCCGGCCCGTTTGGCGATGGGAGCACGACAGCAGTCGGACATCGCGCCGATATCCACGGCGAAATAGAGGTCGCGGGACTGCCACGCGCGGCCGCTCAACCCCTCGCCTTCCCGGAAACGGGCCGACATGGTGGCGCGGCGGAACTCTTCATTGACCGATCCCGACTCCGAATGGAATTTTAAAACTTTCTCTTTTTGATCGAGCGCCCAGTACGAGCCGTAGGCCCAGCCGAAACCGTTTCGAACCGTCGTCAAGGCCGCTTGAATGCCTTCCGCTTCGCTCTGCGCCAGTGCGACCGCCTCGACCACTTTGATGACAGCGTCCGTATTTTCTTGAGATTCCTTCAGCTTTAATTCCAAATCATGTTCCGCCGATTCTATTGCCATGTGCGTATCAGAGGGAATTACGATATCTTTAACGCGATTGGTTCCCGCTCGGCTTAGCGTATGAACACCGTTGCCGTTACCGTTACCGTTTTTTGCGATGCTGGCCATGTTGACTATTCCTTAGATTTAATGCGCGGCATTTCAATTACCGCAAATCCCAAACCTCCGGCGGTAGCGCCTCAGGGTGAATTTCCCCGACCCGGCGACTGCGGAATACTCTCAGCGTCATTCAAAATTTTCGTCGGAACGGCGCGGATCACTCAAGACTTTGAACAACTTTGTCGACATTCAACGCGATTAAAAGCTTGTCCTTAAGCTTGTACACACCTTCGATTAATTCCCGCTGAACGCCGCGAAGCATTTCGGGGGGCTTTTCATAGATCTGAGAATCGACTTCAAGGACATCCCCGATTTCATCCACGATCAATGAGACCGGGCCATCTCCTGTCTGGACGACCAGATTCATGCACCCCTCGCGATTTTCCCGGACCGGGAGCCCCAGTCGGAGTCGCAGGTCCAAAGCAAGCACAATCTGCCCGCGTAAATTAATCAGGCCTTCAATGACAGGTTCTGCCAAGGGCACGCGTGTCAACGGCTGCTGGCGGATCACTTCCTGAACGCGCAAAACATCCACGCCAAAGTAGCGTTTGTTCAAATAGAGCGTGACGAATTGGCGTGATCGAATTGGAGCCTGATGATCGGAAAATTGCATGTTGTTCTTCTTCAATGTGGCTACCATGATTCAATACTCCGACAATGCGATATCACGTGTGGAGCAGGTCACATACCTGCCCGTTGAATGCGTCCGTCTGAAATCCAATAACCCGCCCGTTTCTGGATTGGTTCGCCTACAGGATTGCCTCTTTATCGTTGCTTCGGGACGCCAGTTCGGTTACAGCTGCAAGCAGGCGGTCCCTGTTAATTTTGATCTCGTAGCCGTCAAATCCGGCTGCAATCGCCTTGTTTCGATCCGTCGCACGGTCAAGCGCCGTTAGTGCGAGCATCGGAAGCGAACGATAGTTGGGTTCACTGCGAATGCGGGCAGCGAGCATATAACCGTCCATTTCAGGCATATCAATGTCGCTGATAATGAGATCAATGTTTTGAGTCTTCAACCGCTCCAGTGCATCCGCCCCGTTCGACGCTTCTATGACACTGTAACCACCAATTTCGAGATAGGATCTCGCCAGGCTGCGGAAGAAGACACTGTCATCGACATGCAGCACGCGCTTGGCCCGAGGTTCTTCATGTGACTTGCCATTCTTGGAACGGGACGACTCGTGCTTGAAGAATCCGGGTTCGGCGTGGTCGATCAGTGCATACGGATCAACGAATATGGTTGTATGTCCTTGTATAATCGCACTGCCGATGATGCCGGGGCGCACGGAGTCCTGGCGCGGTTTGACGGAAACATCGACCACGTCCAGAATCCGGCGAACGGCCACCCCAATGGCGCGGTTGCCGTCGCTGAACACGATGACCGGCAAGGTTTCGCCATCCGGCGGGACCGGTATTCCAAACTGGCTGGCCATGCGGATCAGCGGCATGACTTCGCCACGGTATTGGATGACTTCTCGTTCGCTGGTGTGTTCGATCTTGCTCGTTGGGATTTCTTCCAAACGCGAGACCATCGACAAGGGCATAGCAAACCGGCTGCGATCATCCAGAGTGAAGAGCAATAAGGTCGAACTGCTGCTGCTCAAATCGCTTACGATCTTGCTGTCTTTTTCAGGACCCTTTGCACTTTCGTTCAGCATCTGCATGGATTGCATCATGCCGACGGTATCGAGAATCAACGCAACCTGTCCGTCTCCCATGATTGTCGCTCCAGCAAACGCCTGGATGTTCTTGAGCTGCTTGGAAAGGGGTTTGACCACGATTTCTTCGGTGTCATTCACCCCGTCAACGACGAGCCCGAACAAGCGGTTGTCGGCGAAGAGGACGACGATGTTGACAATATCGCGTTCCGGCGCGCTGCCATCGTCCAGCTTGAGCACACGTCTCAGCCGGAGGAGCGGTAGCAAATTCCCGCGCAAGCGGTACACTTCGATACCCTGCACCCATTCAATGCCTTTTCGCGCCGCGTCCCCTTCCAGGCGGACCAATTCACGCAGATTGATTTGGGGAATGGCGAAGCGTTCGCTGTTGGCGGTGACAATCAACGCCGGAATAATGGCGAGCGTCAGCGGAATTTTTATCTTGATCGTGGTGCCGTGGGTTGGGTTGTTTAAGATGTCAACGACTCCGCCGATACGTTCGATATTCGTCTTGACCACATCCATCCCGACACCACGCCCGCTGATCGCCGTCACTTTTTCAGCCGTTGAAAAACCAGGGCTAAAGATCAGGTGCAGCGCTTCACGCTCGCCCATGCGCAACGCGTGTTCCTCGGTGATCAAACCACTTTTTACAGCCTTCCGTTTTACACTCTGGAGACTGATTCCCCCGCCGTCATCGGAGACCTCAATGTTCACCTGGCCACCTTCATGGAAGGCGCGGAGTTTCACCAGACCGCGGCGATCTTTGCCCTTTTTCAGACGCTCTTCTGGCGATTCGATACCGTGATCGATGGCATTCCGAACAATATGCGTGAACGGATCTTTGACCGCTTCCAGAATGGTCTTGTCCAATTCCGTTGTGGCACCTTCCATCTGCAGATCCACTTCCTTACCGAGTGATTGCGACACGTCGCGGACGAGGCGTGGCAATTTGTTCCACACGCCGTTGATCGGCTGCATCCGCGTTTTCATCACATTTTCCTGCAACTCTGTAGTGATTAGGTTCAGGCGCTGTGACGAACTGAGAATCGCTTTGTTTTCGGAACAGCCGGCGTATTGAAGAATCTGATTGCGCGTCAACACCAATTCGCCGACCAGATTCATCAAGCGATCCAATAGGGCGACTTCAACGCGAATCGTGCTGTCCGCCGCAGCGGAGCGGCCTGCGTCAGCGGCATGCGTTTCCAAAACCGCCGGATCCGCTGCGGGCGCGGCCACTTCGTCCTCACCATGCGGTGCAGGAGGAATGGCTTGCGCCGAAGGGACGGCTTTCGCAGTGGGTATGGATTCTGCGGGCGGCGGGAACGCGGCTGCAATTTTTTGGGCCGCGTTTTGAAGGTCAGACGGCGTCGCAGCAGGAGCCACTTTTATGGACGGTCTTGTTTGAGAAACGGGTGTCGGTGCCGTTTCTTCGACCGCGCCGGGCTGTTCTACTGGAGCCGCTGAAATAGATTTTTTCAGGCGGGATGGCCGATCGCCAGCTAGCGCGACACTTTCCCCCATGGCAATCCGTTGCAATGTCTGGACAACTTCCTTGTATTCATTGGTGCCCTCCGTGCCATCCGTTTCGATGCATGAGAGCACCTCTTTAACCGCATCGACTCCAGCCAACAGGGCATCGATAATCTGCGGTGTGACTTTCATTTTTCCATCGCGCATTTTCGAGAGAATGTCCTCGCCAAAATGGGTGATGGAAACCAGCTTTGTGAAATTGAAAAATCCCGCTGTGCCTTTGATAGTGTGAATCGTCCGGAAGATGCTGCCGAGCAAGTTGCGGTCGTCGTGCTGTTTCTCCAGCAGAACAAACTCCTGATCCAATCGTGCTAAATTCTCATTCGACTCAATCAGGAACTCTTTAATGACTTCATCTTCCATAACCGTGATCTCCACCATCTTGCCCGGATGCAGTTCGGATTTTTAACCTGTGTACTAAATCATTAAGCAAGGAGTGTGCCACGGGAAGCCGGAGAAATTTTCCAAGGGGCTTTTTGGCCGATTCAATTCCTGCGCGCCCGTGAATCAACGCAATCGTTCGCACGCAGGCGTCCCGACTGAGAGTCTCTTAAACTTGCAGGCGGGACGCCTGCGGTACATGTCTGCTGAAATAGGTTTTTAGGCGAGATAGACGCGAATATTTTTCCCGTTTTCATCATGGGAAAAGAGTGCGCCGGGTCTGTGGCCTGTGCGTATCGATTCCATCGCAATCGCGCGCGGATCCAATCCCTGTGCGCGGATTTTCTGCTCCAAATCCGGCGTCAGCCAGATATCCACATCGCCCAGCGTCGACGCCTCCAAGCGCAGGCGGACACGCAACTCCCCGTGTTCAAGGACTTCAATGCAGAGCGATTTCGCGGCACCGTCCGGGAGTTCCGAGCGCGGAACATCGTTCGTGGAAAGGAGTGCGGAAGCCAGCGACCATGCAGTGCCTTCCAGCGCTTCGCACAAACACTTCCGCCAATTCAACGTCGGACTTAACTTCCGCACCAGATTGACATGTCCATGCAAGACCCGCATCAGCAGTAAAAGCGAGGGCGGCGCGGCAGCTCTGAAATTCCAGCGGTCTTCGCCCAGAATTTCAGCAGACCGGCGCGAAAGCTCCCAATTGCGTAAATCGACCGGATGTTTCGACAAAAACGGCTCCAACAGGATGGCGGCGAATTTTCCCAAAGTATGTGTCATCGGCACAAGCAAATCGCTGCGGAAACCCATTGACACGAACGCGGGAATTGGATTCGAAACGACAACGTCGGGATGAGTCAGACACTGTCTCAATCCAGCCTGGGCCTCGAGAGTCAAACGGCAGATCGAACCGAAGTCGTAGAGCACGAGGCTGATACCGCGCTGATTTCGCAGGAACCGCAAATTACCGGGGTGCAAGTCACCGTGCACATAACCGAATCGAAGCACCATCGACAAAACGTGCACGGTTAAAACATGAGCGGCCTGCTGCTTGTCGGAATCGCTCCATGTGGCGCACACGCGCTCCACCGTTTCGCCCCCCAACCACTGCGAGACAAGCACGTTCGTGCCACTCAACTCCGGGATCGTGTATGGCACACTTACCGGTTGTTTGAGGGATTCGACGGCAAGACGATACTCGAGCTGAGCACGAGCTTCTTCTGTATAATCTAATTCCCCCAGCAGCGAATTTTTCAGAACGCGGTCATATGTTGCTGCTTCAAACTTAAAACCCATCCACGATGCAGCGCCAAAGGCCAGTCGTGCCAAGCGCAGATCGCGGGTGAGTGCCTGCCGTATGCCAGGATATTGGACTTTGATCGCGACATCCCTGTTGTCGCGCAGGAGCGCGTGGTGGACTTGTGCCAGAGACGCGGCCTTGCCGTGCGAATCGATCTGCGCGAAAACAGTCTGTGGGTCGCATGACCACGCGGATTTCAAGCACTCCAAAATGATGGAGACATCAACCGGCTCGCTGTCTTCGCAGACCGAACGCAGTGATTCGTCGCCCTCTTCCGAGGCACATGCGGCGGCCTGACCGATTTTTTGGGCGAGCCCTTTTAAGTGACCGAGATGTGCGGCCACGTGGGCGCGGGTGCGAGAGCGGGCGTCTTGATTCGGCTCGCGCCGCGCTTTACGAACCTGGCGAAGAGTCGATGCGATGTGCATCAGCCGCCCCATGGTCGACACCGGCAGTGAGGCCGGACGAGCGTGCGACGTGGACGTCGGCAGTTTTTGCTTCATGGGCTGACCTCTTGGTGTCTCAAGACAGGGCATACCAGCACAAGGCGAAAAATGTGCCACCAATCGGCTTTTTAGCAAAAAAATGTGGAGCAAACGGCACAGGCGGAGAATCGAGAGGACTGCGAGCTACCGGACAATGCCACGGGCTGGAAGCCCGTGCCACGTAGCAGGGGCTTCCAGACCATGGCATCGAATACGTGGGGACCCACAAGGTCCCCCGTGATTAATGCGATCTTTCGCTCTTCGCGTTCATGACCGATTGCCGTCCCCTAATAATTCCCTGGCTTTCTTGAGCAACGCGATAGGCGCGAAGGGCTTTTGCAAGAACGCTACTTTTGCTTGGTCGATGCCATGTCGAATCATGGAATCGTCTGTGTAACCGCTCATGAATAGTATTTTCAGTTCGGGCAATTTCTGCTTCAACCTGTCGGCCAAATCGCGCCCGCTCATTCCCGGCATGACGACATCGGTTAGCAACAAATCGATCTTCCCCTGGTAGCCATCTGCCAACTCCAGCGCCTCCGGTCCTGCGGACGTCAACAGGACGGTGTAGCCCCACATTTCAAGCGCCTCCGAGACAAAGTCACGGAGACTCCCCTCGTCTTCGACGACGAGAACGGTTTCGTTGCCGCCCTGCCATGTTGTATCCTCTTCCTTCTCGGCTGTAGGCTCGGCTTCGGGCACGATGGGGAAGTACAGCTTGAAGGTCGTCCCTTCACCCACTTTGCTTTCAACGGTGACGCTCCCGCCGCTTTGCACAACGGCTCCATGAACGACCGCCAGACCCAACCCCGTTCCCTTGCCCACATCTTTTGTCGTAAAGAATGGCTCGAAGATGCGGGCCATGATTTCAGGCGGCATACCGGAGCCGGTATCACCGACGGAAATCATGACGTGACGGCCCGGTTTCACTTCCGGATGCAATTGGGCAAATTCTTCGTCGAGAGTCATCGCTACCGTTTTAATCATCAGTTTGCCGCCTTGCGGCAT
Organism: Planctomycetota bacterium; assembly: GCA_037129555.1. Taxonomy (GTDB): domain Bacteria; phylum Planctomycetota; class SZUA-567; order H5-PLA8; family H5-PLA8; genus JANXLS01. Next base: position 8,623 of record JBAXUS010000100.1, on the reverse strand, counting down.
GGCGTCGCGCGCGTTGACGGCGAGATTGATCAGCACCTGCCCGATTTGCCCCGGATCGACTCTGATCAGTGGGAGCGCGCTATCCAGAATCGTTTCGACATGGATGTCTTCTCCGATCAGGCGCACCAATATATTCTGTGTCTCGCGCACCACGTCGTTGATGTTCAGAACTTTGGATTCCAGAATGCTCTTGCGGCTGAACGTCAGCAGTTGCTTGGTCAAATCCGCCGCCCTCAGACCGGCTTTTTTAATTGAATTGAGCGGAGTGCGGACGGGCGCGTCGGGTGGGAGTTTCTTCAGCCAGATTTCGGAATATCCGATGACCACGCCCATCAAATTGTTGAAATCGTGCGCGATGCCACCCGCGAGCAGGCCGAAGGCTTCCATCTTCTGCGACTGGCGGAATTGCTCCTCCAGTTGCATTTCGCGTGTCACGTCGCGTCTGACGGACACGTAGTTCACCACCTTGCCGGATGCGTCCCGAACAGGCGAGATGGTGGCGTCTTCCTCGACGAGCGTGCCGTCTTTGCGTTTGCTGGTGCAATGGCCTTTCCATACTTCTCCGCGTTGCAGCGTTGCCCACATCTCTCGAAAATACTCCGGGCCATGTTCGCCGCTCTTGAGCACACGCAGGTTTTTTCCGAGTATATCCGCGAAGGCGTAACCGGTGGTCTTTTCAAACGCGGGGTTGGCATAAACGATCGAGCCGCTGGAGTCGGAAATCACGATCGATTCGCCGGCTTGCTCCACGGCGCTCGCCAGGCGGGCGTGGGATTCTTCGGCGCGTTTGCGCGCGGTGATGTCGACCATCAGGCCGCGCAGCCAGCGGGGTTGGTTGTTTTCTGAGACGACCCGCACAATGTCGCGCAGCCACACCACCCGGCCGTCGGCGGCCGTGAAGCGGTATTCAAAATCGTGGTCCTCCGTGCGGCTCGTGCACGCGGCGCAATACTGCACCGCGTGGTCGCGATCGGCCGGATGAATGTGCGCTGCCCAAAAGCCCGGTTGCAGCCAGTCTGCAGCCGGGTAGCCCAGCAGGCGTTGGGCGTTCATGCTGACGGAGGTGAAAACGAACGTCGTCGCGTCGGCCTCCCAGACGATTCCGTCGGTCGAGTTGACGAGGTCGTTGAAACGTTGCTCGGTGGCGCGCCGCGCCGCTTCCGCCTGCTTGCGCTCGGTGACATCGATGGAAATCCCGGTCAACCGGAGCGGGCGGCCCGCGAAGTCCCGGGAGAGGGTTCCCCACTCCTGCAACCACCGCTCGGTGCCGGCCGGGTCCACCACCCGGTACAGGTTGCGGTACTCGGTCCCCATCACCAGGCACTTGGCCAACCCGGCATCGAACTGCCCCACGTCGTCGGGGTGAACTCGGGCTCTGACCGCGGCGACCGGCTCGGGCGCGTCCACGTTCACCGGGAGCAACGGGACACTGCTGAAGTACCGGACGACCGCGTCAGAGGCGGCGTCCCAGACGAACCCGATGGCAGCGGCGGCCGTAAGCGCAACTCGGAGTCGCTCCTCGCTCTCCCGCTGCGCCGCTTCGATCGCCTTGCGCGTGGTGATATCGATAAGGCTGCCGGTCATTCGCACCGCCCGTCCGCTCGCGTCACGGGTGATCTCCGCCTGGGTCAATATCCAGCGCCACAAGCCATCCCGGTGACGCAGACGAAACTCCACGTCGTAGTTCTGGCGGCTGCCGGCTTGAAACTCAGCCACGGCGGCGAGGGTGGCCGCACGATCTTCCGGATGCAGGCGGGATTCCCATTCTTCAAAGCGCGCGGGCAACTCGTGGTCCGCATAGCCGATGTGGGCCTTCCACTCGGGTGAGAAATAGAGGGCCCCCGTGACGAGGTCCCAATCCCACAAGCCGACCTTGCCCGCGCGAATGAGGAGACGGACGCGGCTTTCACTCGCGGCCAGCGCATCGGCGGCCTGCCTGCGCGCCGTGATGTCGCGGGTGATGCCGATGAAATGGGTCAGGACGCCCTGCGGATCGCGCACCGGCGTGATCGTCAGTTCGTTCCAGAACGGGGTGCCGTCCTTGCGGAAGTTGAGGATTTCTCCGGAAAAATCATTGCCGTCCGTCAGCGCCCGTCGGATGGCCGCTACCGTCACCGGATCGGTGCCCGGGCCCTGCAGGAAATTGCAATTCCGGCCCACGATCTCTTGCTCGCTGTAGCCGGTGATCGTGGTGAAGGCGGCGTTCGCCGACACGATCAGCTGGTCGGGCCCGGAGATGATGACGCCCTTCGAGACGTTTTTGAGGACGAGATCAGCCAGAAGCAGCTTTGATTCGGCCAGCTTGCGCTCGGTGATGTCGCGGATCGTGCCGATGAACACGGGACGATCGGCTCCCTCCACACTGACGATGGTCAGCTCCACGGGAAATTCCGTTCCGCCCGAGCGCATGGCCAATACCTCGATGCGCAGCCCCATGACCGGACCCTCTCCGGTGGCGAGCAGGTGCGCCAGCCCGCGCCGATGGCCTTCGCGCAGGGCGGGTGGGATGATCTTGTCGGCCAGCGACTGACCGACGACGTCTGCCGCCGGGTAGCCAAACATCTTCTCCGCCGCCGGGTTGAAATCCGTGATGTTGCCCAGTTCATCCATCGTGATGATGGCGTCGAGCGAGGACTGCCAGACGGCCAGGCGGCTGCCCTCGGCATTGGCCATTAAGGCTTCCGCAAGTTTCCGTGCGCTGATGTCGGTCACCACCACCCGGAGAACCGTCTCGCCGCTCTCTCCCCTGGCCGCAGCCACCACAAGGCTGACCCAGACGGCCGTGCCGCCGGCGTGTATCAAACGCAGTTCAAGCAAGGGCAATGATCCGGCCGGAACCGCGCGCGTCGCGTGGGACGCGAGGACCTGTTTACAGGCGAGGTAGAAACAGTCCGAGTCTTCCGGGTGAATGAAGTGGGAGAAAGGCTGCCCAACCAACGCACTCCGCGCCACGCCCAGCAAGGTGGCGAGCGTCAGGTTCACTTGAAGGATCAGTCCCTTTTCATCGACCATACAGTAGCCGATCGGGGCGAGATCGTAGAGATCGAAGTAGCTCGCTCGCGAGGCTTCCAGCTCCCCCTGCGACCGGCGCAGCTCCTCGTTCTGCATCTCCAGCTCGATCTGGTAGACCTGCAAATCGTGCAGCAGCGTGCGCGTGGTCTCAGGCGTCGGTGCCGTCTGGGTTTCCGGCGCCGCCGCGACTTGGGCCGCGAAGGCGGCTTCCGCCCTGGAGCGGAGTTCGGCGGCGGTGACCAGTGGATCTTTCGTTGATTTCATGGCGTGGCTCCTGTTCTCGGGCGTTCCGTGGTGGCGACCGCATACATCACTCCGGCTTCGTTGACCAAGGCGGTCAAGATCAACGTAACCTCCACGATCTGTCCGGACTTGGTCAGGCGTTGGGTGTAGAAGGGTTCCAGAATTTTCGTGCGACTGAGCAGTATCATTTTCTCGACATCCTGCTCCCGCTGTGTCGGCGGGATGCGGTCGCTCACGTTCATTTGCAGAGCCTCGGCTTCCGTCCAGCCATACATCCGCACGGCACCCGGGTTCCAGGCGAGGATGCGGCCCTCCAGATCTTTTACGGTGATGGCATCGTGGGCATCCCGCACCACCACCGCCAGCCGGCGCAAGGATTCCCGTGATTCGACGAGCTCGGTGATGTCCTGGAACGTGATGACCGCGCCTTCGATCACATTGTCCAGCGTGCGATACGGCTGGATGCGCAGGGTGTAATGCCGGCCCGCGAGGGAACGCACCTCCACCTCTTTGGGCGCCAGAGTGCCCAGCACCGCCTGCACATCCGCCACGAGGCTCGTGTAGCCGGCCAGGTTCGTGACGACATGCGCCACGGGCCGTCCCACATCGGTGGGGATCAGGTTGATGATGATGCCGGCCGCAGGCGTGAAGCGCAGGATGCGCAATTGAAAATCCACGAACACCGTGCCGATGCCGGTGCCGGCGAGCAGGTTGTTCATGTCATTGTTGGCCCGCGACAGGTCGAACACCTTCGTCTGCAACTCGGTGTTGACGGTGGCCAGCTCCTCGTTGACCGACTGCAACTCTTCCTTGGAGGTCTCCAATTCCTCGTTGGTGGATTGCAGCTCTTCGTTGACCGACTGCATTTCTTCGCTGGAAGACTTGAGCTCTTCAGCGGAGCTCTCCAGCTCCTCGATCGTGCTCTGGAGGGATTCCTCCTTCGCGAGCAACTCCGCCCTGAGCGCGACGATACGCGCATCAACGTCCACCCCGGCGTCTGGCGGATGCCCATGACTCACGGATGCCGGATCACTGACCGCCCTGCCCTCCGGCACCTCTTCCAGAATGACGAGAAAGAGCGGCGACTCGGGTGACGCGCCGGGGCCGGTGGTCACCGGACGGATGGTGAGATTGACGGTGGTGAAGTGGCCGTTCGTCTTCACGCGCAGGCCGGGGCTGGCGGAGGTTTCCCTCGTGGCGGCGGCCTTGTGCAGCGTGGTGGTGAGCTCGCGGCGCAAGCCTTCGCGGGCCATCTTGAGGATGTTGTTGATGCCCGCCTCGCCGGGGCTGGGCTCGAGAAACATGCCGGTGCGGCCATGCAGATAGAGGATGTCGCCGCGAGCATTCACCAGCGCGCCGGCGGCGATGACTTGGGCGAGCAGGGTCCGCTCGGTGATCTCGCGCAAGGTCTGTCCCTCGCGGGCGGGAGACTTGGCGGGGCTGCGGAGCGAGGTGGGCTGGGCGGTGGTATTCATGACAACGGAGGGTAACGCAAAGCGGTTGACCGAAACGCGCGACTGGCCGGGCAGCTCCGCCTTCCGCTGAAAGATCTTGGCCTTGCGATCGAGCACGCGGAAGAGCGCATCATGATCGCCCACGCCTTCGGAGGTGCCGAGGAAGAGCCAGCCGTCCGGCTTCAGCGCGTAGTGGAAAAGAGGGATGAGCTTCTTCTGCAGCTCCGCGCCCAGGTAGATCAGCAGATTGCGGCAACTGATCAGATCGAGTTTGGAAAAGAGCGGATCCTTGATGACGTCCTGCTCGGAGAAGACCAGCAGGTCGCGGATGCTTTTGTGGATGCGATAGCCGCCGCCATCGGCGGTGAAAAAGCGCGCCAGGCGTTCGGGCGAAAGATCGCCGGCGATGCTGGCCGGATAGCGGCCGGCGCGGGCGGTGGCGATGGCCCGGCTGTCGATGTCCGTGGCGAACAACTGCACCGTGAAGCTGGCCTTGATCGCCTCCATGTGCTCGACCAGTAGCATGGCCAGCGAGTAGGCCTCCTCGCCCGTGGAACAGCCCGCGGTGCAGACGCGGATCACCGCGCCGGGCGATTTGCCGGCAAAGAGCGCGGGGATGACCTTCTCCTCCAGCACCTGGAACACCTCGGGGTCGCGGAAGAAATGGGTGACGCCGATGAGCATGTCACGAAACAGCGCCTCCACCTCGGCGGGAGTCTGTTGCAGATATTTGACGTAGCCGTCGATCCCCTCGATCTGGTGCACGGCCATGCGGCGCTCGATGCGGCGGTGGATGGTGCTCGGTTTGTAGAGGGAAAAGTCGTGGCTGGTCTGGGCGCGCAGCAGGATGAAGATTTTCTTCAGCGCGCTCTCGACCTTGGGGGCCGGAACGGTGCCGGGACGCGGGGGCCGGCCAAAAGCGTGCTTGGCGTAGGCGATGAGCTGCGCGGACATCTCGGCCGGCGGCAGTTCGTAGTCCACGAGGCCGGTGCCGATGGCGCTGCGCGGCATGCCATCAAACTCGGTCGAGGCCGTGTTCTGCGCCATGACCATGCCGCCCTCACCCTTGATGGCGCGCACGCCCTGGGTGCCGTCGCTGCCGGTGCCCGAGAGGACGATGCCGATGGCCCGCTCGCGCTGCTCCTGCGCGAGGGAGCGGAAGAAGAAATCGATGGGCAGGCGCTGGCCGCGCGGCTCGGACGGTTCGAGCAATTGCAGCGCGCCGTTGAGGAGCGCCAGGTCATGCCCCGGCGGAATGATGTAGATGCAGTTGGGCCGCACGACCATGCCATCCTCGACTTCGAAGACCGGGAGGCGCGTGTAGCGGCGGATGAGGTCGGTGAGGATGCTCTTGTGATTCGGGTCGAGGTGTTGCACCAGCACGAAGGCCATGCCGGAATTGGGGGCGCTGGCCAAGCCGGCGAAAAACGCCTCGAACGCCTTCAGCCCGCCGGCGGAAGCCCCGATGCCGACGATAGGAAATTGCCGATGCGCGTCGTCTGTCGGCGGCTTTGCGATGGTGTCGGTGGAAGAATTCTGGCGTGCCGGTTCGATTGGTGATTCCATGACCTATCCTACCCCGCGCGTGACGCTTTCAAGTGATCAGTTTCCAAAGTTTCTGCGCAGGGAAGAACTCTTTAAGCGCGGTGATTAAATCTCCTTGCAATTCAAGAGCCGCGTTCTTACGCGAACCCACATGTTCGTTCTATCACTTGCGCTGCGAAGGCCTAAACTATCCGATCCATTTCGCATCCTTCACCATAGCGATTTTACTTTTGATCATTTCAGATTCAAGAACAAATACATCCATGCCTTTTTTGTTTCACGAAAGGATTTCCCAATGCGCGAAAACCGACCGCGTCCAGCAAGGCTTCTTTCCCACACAGGATCGGATTGTCCGCGCCATCGGCCGCCTGTTCAAAGTTCGTAGCATTGTGGCCGATCACTCATCGGTTTGCCGTGCGTAAAATCAGCACCAGACAAAGTAGTAAACAGGGCGCAAGGATTTGAGCGTGTGATCGCTAATTGAAGCCAAGCGTTTTTCTAAGCACGGTTCTCTTTTTAAAATGTTCTGAAGTAATGCGATGCCTGGCGATACTCATAACGCGATGGCTCGGCGCTTTAATAGGACCGATTACCTTTGGCCCGATTGTGGGTAGCGCAAAGCATCTCGCAGTTCTTGGCCGAAGTTGCGCCGCCCTTGCCGGGTGCCACGGAGCAGTACCCTGCTCCGTGCTGATACGCGAACGATTTCGGAAGAACTTCAAATCATGGGTTAATCGAGCGCCCAACAGCAAGGACCAGAGTACGGGTCCTTGGCACCCTTGCTACAGGCCACCCGCCCGGCAACAGTGCCACCCGCCTATTTAATTCGACGCAACGCGCGCGGCGTCCATTGCAAGCTCTTCTTTCTCAGAATAAAGAGCACCAGCCAAATCAGCGCGGCGATTGAAAATCCAATCAAGCAGCCGTAATCCGCTTCACCCTTCACATCCGGTGCGTGATTGACTCCAAAATCAATGCCGTTGAAGATGGCATGTATTAAAACAACGAACAGCAGTAAGTGCGCTGTGTTGTGCCAGCGTTTCCAGCGTTTCGGCCCCATTGAATGAACTGCTTTATCACGGCTGGTAATCGCCAGCGCCGCCATATCAAGCGTTGCAACCGCGCCAAGCGCCAACCCACACCACCAAAGCGTCCCCGGCGTGTAAAGCTCACGCCAGTTTCGCATAAGCACAGGAACCAAGTAGCAAAGAGAATGTAAGAAAGCGAACACGAAGGCAGAAACTCCCACCGCGCGACGCCCCTTTAACAGATGCGCCTTTAATGGAAGCCACGGAAGCACATAAAACAGCGGGCCGGTAAACAAAGCGGTAAAAAGAAAAATCATTGCGCGCAACCCGTAGGTTTGGCGGATCATGATCAATGCTTCCGGCATTGTCTTCGTATCTTCAAAGCATGAATACGCAATGCCGCCAACCATAAAGGCGAGCAAACCATACACAAGTCCGCGAACATTGACTAAATGCCAGTGCTGCATTGAATGCCCCTCGTTGCCTCGTTAATTAGAAGTTGATTTGGAAAAAAAATTGGCCGAGTACCTTTGGTCCGCCTACAGAGTCGTTTCTCAAACTACGACCTACCGACCCTTGGATTTGATACCGCTTCGACAAAACGTAGGTCAATCCGAGATTTGACAGCAACTGGTGTTTATCGGGTTGCTTGGAAGGTCGAAAGCCGTTCAATTCAATACCGGCGCTAAACTTTTCGGTGAATTGATATTGAAACCCCGCGCCGTAAAGAACCGAATCCGTTGCCTTGCGATCAAATTGAAATTGGTAACCGCTTTCCGCAAAAACACTGTACTTTCCGATAGTCTTTCCGAGTTGAAACGGAACGCGAAAACCATAATAACCATTTCCCAAACCGCGTTTGTCCTCGCCTGAGGGTATCGTCACATCTGGCGCGAAGGAAAGCGCTGGAACCCAAGACTTTTCTTTTTCGTCCAAGAAGCGGTACTTGAATTTGAAGTCCATGTCGCCAATGCCGGAGTAAACCGTGCCTTGCGGAGTGACAATCGTGCGCTCGTTCAAGGTGAGGTTCAGTTTGAGGTGGTCGATGATGCTGTAGTTGATGTCCACCGGCGCGGTAATCACGTCCGGGGCCGCATCGCGATGCCGTTCATAAAGCGAGCCGAATTTGATCTCCCATTGTCCCTTTCCGACGAAACCGGGATCGTCGGTTATGAACGGTGTTCCAGCGTGGAGAGACACAGCCGCGCAACTCAGCAATAAAAATGCCAAGACAGTTTGTTTAAGCATTACTCTCACCTTGTAAACATTCGATAGATGCCCGCCTCACCCCGCGATCTTCGTCGCCGGGTCGCTCCACGCGCTTTGGCCTGCTGCGCCGAC
>JBAXUS010000010.1:0-62304 GCA_037129555.1 Planctomycetota bacterium | reverse complement strand
GCACGCGAAGAGACCATGCAGTTAAGTCCGGCGAAATTATTAGCGGAAGGTACTAAAATGAGAATTGAGTTGCTGTCCCATATTTACGAACGGTTACTCAGCTCAGAGAAAATAAGTGAGTAACAATTATTTTCTTCCTTCCGCGCAATTGGTTATGTACTTTCCCGAGCACAGTTCATATCTAAGAGGGTGTATAAAAAGTCGGCGTGAGTGGAAATCGAGCGATTTTTTTTCGGATCGAGGCGTGGACTTCATGCGCTATCAGGAGGAGATAACGCTTGAAGTCCACAACGAAGAGCCGGGCAAAAAGCGCCGATTTACGCTCGCGTTGACTTTTTATACACCCTCTAAGGAACAATCACGACATATCCGACTCGATCAAATGTGATGGACTCGAGTCGGTAAACAGAACGCGTTCTATTTCTTCGTCTGCGGCGGAATCGTCACGTCCACGAGCTTCAAGCCGGGCAGTGAGTTGAACGATTTGGCTTTGTCTACAGCCGCCGTGTTGCCGACGCCGATCAAGAGCATCTTCTCCGGATCCAGCACCTGTTTCGAAACCCGGTTGACGTCCTCAACCGTGACGCGCGTGATGGTGTCCATCAGCTTTTCAGCGAAGTCCATTGGGTACCCGTAGAACTCGTACGACATCTGCCGACCGATGATCTTCGACGGCGAATCGAAATTGAAGACGAATGAATTAAGAATACTCTGCTTGGCTTCGTCGAGTTCCGTCTGCGTCACACCCTTGTCGCGCAACCGCACGATTTCCTCGCGAATCGCTTCGACTGTTTCGAGCGCCTGTTCATTGCGCGTCAACGCGTGGCAATAAAAAAGGCCCGGACGGTTGTAATAAATCTGCGCCGCTCCGCCGACAGAATACGCGAGCCCCTTCTTCGTTCGGACTTCCGTAAACATGCGCGCCGACATGCCGCCAGCGAGAATCTCGTTCATCATTTGCACAGCCGCATAATCCGGATGGTTGCGCAACATGTCGATGACATGCCCCATCATAATGGTGGTCTGATTCAGCTTCGGGCGTTCCACAAACAAATTGCGCAGTTCATGCGCAGTCGGAATCGCTGCGACAGTCGGAAGCGGCACGTCCTGCTTCGCCCACGGTTCAAACGCCGCTTTCAACTTCGCCAGCATCTCCTCTTTTTTGAAATCGCCGACGACGCCGACGATGAACATGTTCGGATGATACATCTTCGCGTGATACGCTTTCAACGCGGCGCGGTCGATTTTGTCGAGGTTCGCGTATTCGACGACTTTCGCATAGGGACTGTCTTTACCATAGAGCGATTTCTTGAATTCACGGCTGGCCAGTCCACTCGGCTGGTCATTCCGTTTCGAAATGCCCGCGCGCACGTGCGACATGTGCAGGTCGATCTTTTCTTCAGGAAATTCCGGATTGCGCAGCACGTCAACGAGGATGCCAAGACCCTTATCGAAATCTTCTTTCAAGGTATTCAACGACGCAAAGCCGGAATCCGAACCGCCGCCGATGTGAATATCCGACGCCATGTTTTCAAGGATTTCGTCGAGCTTGTCGCCGGGATATGTCTTGCTGCCACCCGAACGCATGATCGACGCCGTCGCTGAATTAATGCCCGTCATATCCGCAGGCTCATGCAGGTCGCCCGCGCGGATCGTCATCGAAAAATCAATGATCGGCAGTTCGTGGTCTTCGAGCAAAAACACAATCATGCCGTTCGCGAGTTCGTAGCGCTGCGCGACTGGCGCGTTGAACTTTTTCAATTCTGTCGGCTGAACATCTTTCCAAATTTTGAACGGCTGGACGATCCCTTCAGGAGTCGCAGCTTCGAGCGCAACCGATACGCGAGCGGCCAACGCGGCTGTGCAGACCAGAGCCATGAGACAATTCAGACGTGATGAGTTTTTCATTCAGACCCCGGCTTTGAAGATGTGACAACGCGAACACTTACCGCATAGGTTATACGCCAATCGCGACGGAGCAAGAGCAATACGCGCTTCAAACTTGATCGCAGCCCCATTTATGGAGTAAGATGCCGTGCATGAAAACCGATCTTTTTAACTTCCATCTTCCCGAACAAAACATCGCTCAGGAACCGCTCCCTGATCGCGACGCCTCGCGACTCTTAGTCCTCGACCGCACAGCGAAATCCTGGCACGATGAATCCGTCCGCGACTTGAAGCGCCACTTTCGCGCGGGCGATGTGCTCGTCATCAACGACACGCGCGTCATCCCGGCGCGTTTGCGAGCGACGCGCGACCTCAGCGGCGGCAAAGTCGAATTCCTGTTGCTCCCGCCCGAAACCAACGCGCCCGCTCCAAGCGCAACCGCGAATACGCTCGTCCGCCGCGTCCTTACCAAAGCCGGCGGGGTGCTCAAGCCCGGCGAAACATTCACGTTCGTCGGCGGCCCGAAAGTGACGTTGCGCGAACGCCTGCGCGAAGCTGGAGACATCCTCGACATCCATTGCAACGCCGCCGAATTCGACGCGTACATTTCAGCGACCGGCGAAGTCCCGCTCCCTCCTTATGTCCGCCGAGCGCCCGGCCCGTCATCGGATTTCGACAAGCTGCGCTATCAAACCGTCTACGCGCGCAACCCCGGAGCCGTCGCCGCGCCAACAGCGGGACTGCATTTCTCGACCGAGTTGCTCGATGCGTTGAAAGCCAGTGGCGTCACCGTCGCGCCGTTGACGTTGCACGTCGGCCCCGGCACATTTCGACCGGTGAAAGTAGACACCGTCGAAGAACATTTCGTCGATCCCGAACCCTATTTCATCCCCGCTGAAACCGTCTCCGCGATCCAGTCCGCCAAACGCGAAAACCGCCGCGTCATCGCCGTCGGCACGACCAGCCTGAGAACGCTCGAAGGAGCCACCGGCCTGCTCGAAGCCACCGGTTCACTGGCCGGCCAAACCAATCTCTACGTCCACCCACCCTATCAATTCAAAATCGCCAGCGCCCTCCTGACCAATTTCCACATCCCAAAATCCAGCCTCCTGATGCTCGTCTCTGCCTTCGCCGCCCCCGGCACAGAAGACGGCATCGCATTCATGAAGAGCGCCTATGAACACGCGATCCGGGAAGGGTATCGCTTCTACAGTTATGGCGACGCGTGTTTGATTGTGTGAGCAGACCGTGCTTTCCAAAAGCCACGAGTTCTATTTTAAGATTTCTAATTGCTGTTGAAACTGCCGTCCGCTTTGGTATCGTGCAGTACCGGATCTTTCTCTCGGGCCAATCTTTTTACAGGAGCTGCACATGCCGTCATTGAGCGATTTGAAGGTCAAGCTGTATGCGGACGGAGCGGAAAAAGAGGGCATGCTCGCCCTTTACCGCGAAAAAGTCGTCAAGGGTTTCACCACGAATCCCTCGTTGATGAACAAAGCGGGCATCAAGGATTACCGCGGCTTCGCGAAAGACATTGTCACCCACATCACCGACATGTCGATTTCGTTCGAAGTGTTCTCAGACGACATCACTGAAATGGAACGCCAGGCGTCTGAAATCAAGACGTGGGGCAAGAATGTTTACGTCAAAATTCCGATCACGAACACGAAGGGCGAAAGCTGCCTGCCGCTCGTGAAGAAGCTGACGAACGAAGGCGTGAACTTGAACGTCACCGCGTTGATGACGATCGCTCAAGTCAAGGGCACGGTCGAAGCACTGAAGGGCGGCGCTCCGGCGATCGTCTCCGTCTTCGCTGGCCGCATCGCTGACACCGGCGTCGATCCGATTCCGTTCGTCACCGAATGCGCCGCCGTCTGCGCCTCACAACCCCAGGCTGAATTGCTCTGGGCCAGCACGCGCGAAGTGATCAACATCTGGCAAGCCGACGCAGCCGGTTGCAAAATCATCACAGTCCCGCACGACATCCTCAAGAAGATCAAGGGTATCGGCACGGATTTGACAGCGCTCTCGCTCGACACCGTCAAGCAGTTCTTGAAAGACACGACGGCTGCCGGCTTCAAGCTCTAAACAATCGCCCGGATTAAAATCGAATGTCGGAACGAACAGGACGAGCGCCACGCTCGTCCTGTTTTTTTACGCCGCATCGACCGAACAAACTGGTGTATGAGGCATCGTGTATTGACTCGATCAAAGTAAACATCCAGATAAAGGAGATGGGGCGATGAAAGCGAATTCGATCATGTTGGCAGTAGTGGTGATGGCACTCATGGGCGGATGCGGCCTGGTGTTCGGAGCAGAATCGCAGACCAAGACAGGCACCGTCAAAAAAATTGACGCCACTGCGAAACAGATCACGGTGCTGGTGGCGCGCGAATTGACATTCACTGCGACCGACACAACGAAGATCACCATCGGCGACAAAGAAATCAAGCTCGCGGACATCGAAATCGGTGCGACGGTGACGGTCGATTATGTGAAAGACGGTGAAGCGCGCAACGCATCAAAAATCGTCGTGACGAAGAAGGATGAGAAGAAGGAAGAACCGAAAAAAGATGGGGATCGGAAGTAGAGCGTATCTCAATGTCACACATCCGGACCAATGAGTCTGGTTCGGATGTGTCGGACTGTTTGAACAACGTCAAAACGAAAAGCATCCGGAATTTATGCAGGCTCAATTGTGATTTGTGTTCCACGCGGTTAGAATCTTAACATGATCAAGCGCAACCCATCCGATTTTTTCGTCGAAGAAATTCTCCACCCCAAATTTCCGGTGCCGCTCGCCACGCCTGATTCGTCCCAGGACGAGACAGACGCTCCAGCTGCTCCCAAGTCGCCCAGCGCCCCGGCGGCGCGTTACGCCTTGTGCCGGTTGAGCAAAGAAGGGCTCTCGACTCCGGAGGCCGCCGCCTTCGCAGCACGCGAATTGAAAGTCAAACCGGGCGCGATCGCTTACGCCGGCTTGAAAGACAAACACGCCAGCACAATCCAGTACGTCACAGTGAAACTCGATGACGGCCTCGTGGTCCCGCCAGTCCTCAGCGGCCCCGGCTGGAAACTCGAGAATCTCAAGAAAGAACTGTCGCGCTCGATTCAATCCAGCGACATCGAACGCAACACGTTCAAAATCGTCGCGCGCAATCTCACCGAACAAGACGCGTTCGACATGGACGAAGCGGCGGATCTGCTGTCGGTAAGCAATAAGACCGGTGGCAGGTCGTTGAAGATCGTGAATTATTTCGGCGATCAGCGCTTCGGTTCCGCGCGCCACGGCCAGGGATTTCTCGCGAAGTTCCTGATCAAAGGCGACTTCGAAACCGCGCTGAAACTGGCCATCGCCACTGAAGCGCGCAAAGACCGAATGCAGGACAAACTCTTCAAACGAACGCTGATGGAAAACTGGGGCCGCTTCGCCAAAGTCCTTCCCAAGTTGCGCCCGTGCCCGGAACGCCGAGCCGTTGAACGACTGGCCAATTCCAGCGGCGATTTCCGCGCCGCATTCTGCGCACTGCCGTACTTGTTCCAACAGCTGAGCGTCTACGCATACCAGTCGTATTTGTGGAACGGCATTGCGCGCGGAACGATTGAAAAGCTCTGCGCTGAGCGTGGTAAAATCATCGCCGCAGACGACCCGTTCGGCGAAATGCTCTTCCCCGAAGCGTCTGCGATTACGAAAGAATTGGACGGCATCGACATCCCGCTGCTGGCACGTAAAACCGAACTGGTCGCACCGTGGAAAGAAGCCGCGGAAGCCTTGTTGAAAGAAGAAGGCATCGACGTCTCCGAACTTCAAATCCCCGGAGTCCGCCGCCCCTTCTTCGGCGAAGAACCCCGCGCCCTCATCTTCACCGCCGAAAACTTCACTCTCGGTAATGCCGAGCGCGACGACTCCGCCGACGACAAAAAACGCAAGAAGCGAACGCTCTCCTTTAAACTGCCGCGCGGCTGTTACGCGACGGTGTTGTTGCGAGCGTTGGGTCAATAATACTTTTTTCAATGTGCCCGCCGAGCGGTGGGCACTGGCAAGTCGTCGATTGAATGTTGGAAGATCAAACTATTTCATCAGGCCCATTTCCTTGGCAACTTCTTCATACGGCCTCCGCTTCTGATAATCCGGTTCAGCTTTAGCCTTGCGAAGCGCCTTGATATCATCCAATTCTTCCAGTTGTTCTTGCATGCGCAGGAACACTTTGTACGGAATCACAGCGTACTCTTTCTTGCCAGCCTTACTGATGATTTGCGCATTCATTGATTTAATTCCTATAAGCATCTTTTCGGTTTAGCACACGAGCGATCACAATGGTGTCGTGTTCAACTTCAAAGAGCACCCTCCAATCACCAACCTTAAGCCTATAGTCCGGGACGTGATTGACAAGCTTTTTGATATCGCCTTTCATATTATCTTTCATGGCCAAAATGGCAGAGTGAATTTTTGTTGCGGCTAATTTCGGAACTGATTTTAAGTCCTTTTCCGCGCGGCCAGTGATCACAATCTTGAAATTCATGGTAAATCCTTTCAATACATCTTCATTTACCTCTAGCCCATGCGTCCTACCTACACCCGTTCCAATTTCACCGGATACGTATTCTTCGACGCGAACTGCGCGACGTACACGCTGCCGTCTTTGTCCACCGTCAGATCGTGCGGATGAATGAAAATATCCTCTTGGTGCTTGATCGGTTTCAGCTTCCCGTCATCGCCATATATCGGCGGTGTTCCGGCGATGTTGGAGAGGACGCGCAGGTCTTTGTCGAGCACCGACAGGAAGCCGCGACTGGTGCGATCCTTCGGCCAATTGTCGCCAAGATGGGCGACGTAAAAGTGATTATCATGCAGGCGGATTTGGCGCGGGTTGCCGCCGGGCATATCGAACTGCGCGAGTTTTTTTTCCATCCAAAGACAGTCGTGAAATGTGTTGCTGGTCGCTCATCGCTATCAACAGCGTCGGATTTTTTTCGTCGCGCGTGTCGGCCATTCCACCGTGTGGACCCCAATGAACTATCCCGCCTTCAGCGCCGCCAAAGATCGACACAAACTTTCCCTTCGCGTCGAAGCGTTGTATGTAATCAAGGCCGTATCCGTCCAAAATAAAAAACTCGCCCGTCGATAAATGCAGCGTCCATGACGGGTGGTACTGGTCTTCCTTCGCGTACTTGCCTGTTTCTTTCGGCCACGTCCATTCATTCAAGACGGTTCCATCCAGCGTCGTTTTGACGACCTTGTGTGTCTTCAAATCGGTGATGAAAAGTGCTTCGGTATTGCCATTCGGAACGATGGACAAACCGTGCGCACCGGGAAACGTAGTACCCCATTTATGAACAAGTTTCCCGGTCGAGTCATACACGATCACGTTGTTTTTGATGTGGTCCGTGAGCAGAATGATGTGCCCCTCGCGGTCGCGCACGAGACCGTGGCAATTGGCGACGGGCGTCTCAGCGCCCAGCACACCCCAATCCGGAACGACGCGGTATCGAAAATCGCCCTGCCCCAAAACCGGGCGCTCGTCAGCGTGAAGAATAGTGAACGATGTCGCGACCGACACCAACGCGGCGGATTTCAGAAACGTTCGGCGGGACGCTTGATTTGGGACACAGTTCGGAGTGTTCTGCATGAGGATCGACCTTAATCCGTGAGTGGTATATGATGACTTCTGTTCTAAACGCTTCGCGCCGGGAATTGCAGGCCTTGATTTTCACCGCCATCATTTTAGCATGTCGCTTTCTGCCCGTCTGCTGCTACCGGAATTGAATTGGAATCAATCATGAGTTTTCTGGATTTCGAAAACAAAACGTACGTCGTCTTCGGCGTCGCGAACCGCAAAAGTATCGCGTACCACATCGCCGAGTCCATCGAACGCGAAGGCGGCGACGCTGTGTTTGTGGTTCGCTCTGAAGCGCGGCGCGAGCAGCTCGGCAAACTGTTGCCGGGCGCAGAAATTTATGTCTGCGATGTCGAACACGACGATCAGATCGCGCGAGTCGCCGCTGAAATCGGAGCGAAACATCCGGTCATTCACGGTCTCGTTCATTCGATCGCCTTCGCGAATTATTCCGAGGGATTCAAGCCGTTTCACGAAACCAAACGCGCTGACTTTTTGCAGGCGGTGAGTATCTCGTGTTACTCGCTGACCGCCATCGCCAACGCATTCAAACCGTTCTTTGATCCGAACGCGAGTGTCGTCACGATCTCGATTTCGACCACGCGCATGGCCGCTGAAAACTACGGCTACATGGCCCCGATCAAAGCCGCGCTGGATTCGTCGCTCTGCTTTCTGGCCAAATCATTCAGCGCGTTTTCGAATGTGCGCTTCAACGCCGTCTGCCCCGGCCTGTTGAAAACATCGGCCTCCGCCGGCATTCCTGGCTACGTGGACAGCTATCTTTACGCCGAACAAACGACGCTGCGGAAAAAAGCGCTAACAACTCAAGAAGCCGCGAACGCCGCCGTCTTCCTGCTCAGTGCGAGATCAAGCGGCATCAACGCTCAAGGCATCGTCCTCGACGCCGGCATGGCCGTGAATTATTTCGATAAGGATATGGTCAAGAAGGCCATGCGGATTTAACGCATCGTCTGTGTTTGCGACTGTCCCGATTGGGATTGGATCTGCGATTGTTTCGGCGTCTTCAACGAGAAGAACGTTTCGTAAATCGCTTCGCCAATCACGTTGAGTTTCGTTTGGAACGAATCCAAATACACGTGAAGTTCGTCGTCCAGAATTTCTTTCACATCGGTATACGCGATGTCCGCGCACAAGCGGCCGAGTTCGCGTTCGGCTGGAGTTCGGTGCGAGCCGCGCGGGGTGCCGGTGATGTTGTGAATCGCCTCGTCCGCTGAGTTCAAGCAATACAGCGCTGAGCGCGGAAATTCGCGGTCGGTCAGGAGAAACTTCACGACGCCTTCCGAATTAATTTTGCGGTACTTCTTCCGGTACATTTCCAGCGCGCTGGCCGATTTCAAAACGGCTGACCATTGCATCACATCCTGCGATGCATCGTGCTCGGCGGCGGCTTGCAGCGTCTTCAACAAATAATACTTCACGTCCAGCAAGCGCGTCGTTTTGTCGGTGCGCTCCAACAGCCGCCCAACGCGGCAGAAGTTCCACGCTTCACCATGCGACAACGTCAAATCGGTGATGCCAACGAATGACTGGCTGGCCTGCTTCACCTGGCTGAAAAAATCGTACGGCGTTTCGGCGACACGCTGGACCGCGTGAGGATCGCGTAACATCAGATAAAACGAATTCATCTGCTCCCACATGTCCGACGTGATCACGTCGCGGATCGTCCGCGCATTTTCGCGCGCAGAACAGACGCAGGATAGAATCGAATTCGGATTGTCGAGGTCGAACGTCAAAAAGTGCACGACCTTTTCGCGTGTCGCGTCCTGGTAACGCTTTTCATAATCCTCGTGGTCACCGGTCGTGTTGACGAGCGTATTCCAGCCTTCGGCTTGGCCCGTAGATCCATCCAGAATCATGTGAAAATTCACATCGATGAACCGCGCGACATTCTCCGCTCGCTCGACATAACGGCTCATCCAAAACAACGCATCGGCGACTCGGCTCAACATGGTATTTCAAATCCTAAAAACAAGTTTCGGGTTTCGAGTACCGGGTTCGTACAACACGAAACCCGAAACACGGAACAACATTAAGCCGACATGACCCACGTATCTTTGCTGCCACCGCCCTGGGACGAATTGACGACCAGCGAGCCTTTTTTCAACGCGACGCGCGTCAAGCCGCCCGGCAGCACGTAGATGCCCTTTCCATAAATAATGTACGGACGCAGATCGACATGCCGGCCTTCGACGCGGTCGTCCACCACCACGGGCACTCGCGACAGCGCGAGCGTGGGCTGGGCGATGTAATTGCGCGGATTTTCTTTGATCTTCTCAGCGAATTCAGCCTGCATGGCTTTCGTCGAATGCGGCCCGACCAACATGCCGTAACCGCCCGATTCATTCGCCGCTTTGACGACCAGTTTCGGCAGATTATCGAGCACGTATTTTCGGTCTTCTTCGTCCCAGCACAAATACGTCGGGACGTTCGGAATGATGGCTTCTTCGCCGAGATAAAATTTGATGATCTTCGGCACGTAGGCGTAGATGACTTTGTCGTCCGCGACGCCCGTTCCCGGCGCGTTCACCAGCGCGACGCGGCCGGCTTTGTAAACGTCGATCAAGCCCGGAATGCCCAGCACGGAATCTTTGCGGAAGACTTGCGGATCGAGGAAGTCGTCATCGATCCGCCGGTAGAGCACATCGACGCGTTCGAAGCCGCTGGTCGTGCGCATCATCAGGAATCCGTCGATGATCGCCAAGTCGCGCCCTTCGACCAATTCGATGCCCATCTGCTGCGCTAAAAACGCGTGCTCGAAATACGCCGAATTATAAATCCCAGGCGTCAACAGCGCGACTTTCGGCGTGCTGATCGCGTTCGGAGCGAGGTAGTGCAGCGCGTCCAATAATTGGCTCGGATAGGCTTCAACGGGCCGGATGCTGGATTGCTCAAACACCTGCGGAAACGTGCGCTTCATAACCTCGCGATTTTCGAGCACATACGACACGCCGGACGGGCAACGCAGATTGTCTTCGAGCACGTACAACTGCCCGTTGCCATCGCGCACCAAATCCGTGCCGGTGATGTGGCACCAAATGCCGCGCGGCGGATTCAGCCCGACACAGGCCTCGCGGAACGATTTCGCGGACAGCACCACATGCTCAGGAATGATGCCTTCTTTGAGAATGCGTTGGTCGTGATAAATGTCGTCGATAAAAAGATTGAGCGCCGTGATGCGCTGTTTCAAGCCGCGTTCAATCCAGTCCCATTCCTTCGCTTCAATGACGCGTGGAAGCAAGTCGAACGGAAAAATCTTTTCGGTGCCTTTGCCATCGCTGTACACGTTGAACGTGATGCCCATGCGCATGAATGCGTTCTCAGCGGCCTTCTGGCGGCGGATGATCTCGGCCATCGGGAGCGTGGCCAGCTTCTGGACCAGCAACTCGGCACCCGGGCGCGCAATCGCACCGGACTCGAACAGCTCGTCATAAAAACCTTCGGTGTCGTATTTCGAAAAATCCATTCCCGCGCACTCCTAGCCACCGCAACGCTCATGACTACCGATGAGTTGTTCGCTATTTGAGCAAATGACGAGCCAGCGAATTGCCGACGAAAGCAATCACATCGAGCGAACCACTTCAGCCAAACAGTTCAATTTTAAACCGGAGTGTGCATAAAACAGCAGTATTTTAGAAATCCATCGAACTTGACGCGATGCGATGATAGCGGACTGTTCAAAGTTGGCTCATTGTTTTCCGCCTGATTTTCCGATCCATTCCAGCCAATCGGCTTGAAGATCGTCGAGCGACCGGCGGCCTGCGACGCGCAGTAATTCGCTGTCGATTTTAGTGTTCGGGCTGCTGTTTTTAATCAAGGACACTGCCCCTGTCATACCTTTTTCTTGAACAAGGTAATTCGCCAAAGCGTATCCTTCTGCGTAGAAAAACTCCGGATCGCGCGGATAATCACGCGACGCAATCAAATCAGACAGCGGAATGAAATCGCGGCTCTTGATGCGCAGCCGCAGAAAATTCATAAAGTACTCTTGTCGAAATGTCGGCTCCATCATGACCGCGAACCCTTCATGCAGGCAGCGTGGCAGCGTCGTCTGATCGGCGATGCTGGAGTTCACAATCAAGTGCGTGATTTCGTGCGGCAAGACGGACTTCAACAAACGCGGCGAGGTCTGCCACGAGTGAATCTGGGCTTCGACCAAGCGTCCGTTTTCGAACGAGAATTTCGAGCATCCGCCGGTCCATTCCGGTTGCGCCGTGCGCGACGTGTATTCGGCCTGAGTGCGATAAAGGATGATCTTGACTTTGCCTTTCCATTGCGGCGTCAGGCCCAGTTTAGCCATGATGTCCGCGCGCGAAAACTCGGCGGCTTCAGCGGCTTTATCCGCCAGCGCGGCGTTAAAATGAACGAGCTGAAAATTCTCTGTCTCTTTAATCTGCGCCGGGCCATCAGCCGCGCTCGCAAAGGCTGACGAATCCGCCAGCCCCGCGTCGATCTTCCACGAATCGCCCTTTATATTGAGTTCCGTTTCGAGCCGCTTGCGCACTTGCGCGATGTATTCCGGCGTCGGATTCGCCGCGCGCGTTTTCAACGCGCGTGCGTATTGATCGGCCGCTTGAGGCATGTGCCCCGCCGCTTCTTCAATCCGGCCGGCGACGTACAGCACACTCTTGTTCGCCGGAACAAATCCGCGCACGCGCTTGATGCCGGTTTGTGCGCCGTCCAGATTGTTCCGCCCGATCATTTCCAAAATCGCCGGAAGTGCGCACGCGACGTAAAATTGTTCGAGGCTGTCGGCCAGCGATGGATCGAACGAGAGCGCCGATTCAACGTCGCGCGCTGCCAATGTCGGCTGCTTCTGACGCGCATGTTCCGCCGACCGGCTCACGTAGCAATGTGCGATCTCGGACGACACCAAGCGCCGTGCGTCCGGTGCCAATCCGATCGCGTTTTGATACGCCGCAATCGCACTGTTCCAATCCGAATGTTCAGCGTAAGTGTGCGCGCGCGTGATTGCTTCGTCGAGTTTCTTTTCGGCTTCGGCAATGAGCTTGAGAACGTCTTTCGCCTGATCAACCATCAACTCGCGGTTCTGAGCAGTGGGGTCGAGATTGATCCACTTTTCACAGATGTCGCGCGCGTCCGCAAGGCGGTTGTGATCTTTGAGAAATCGCGCCGCTTCGGCATATCCCTGCGCCAGTTTACGCGGTGCAAGCGAGGCTTTTTTGTCGAGCAGAAAGGCTTCTTCGAAGACTTGAACGGCGCGGTCGTAACGGCGTTGGACCAGCAATTGGCGGGCGAGGTCGAACTTGTATTCTTGCGGCGTCTGACGCTCAACGGATTCCACGTCTGCCGCGCGCAACTTGATTTCGCCCGACAGCACCCGGACGACGACCCACTTCTCATCCTGCGAAATCACTTCGCCCTGCAGCGTTTTTCCGCTGATCAAATGCACCCAATCCGCGCGGGCGGACAGGCACAGCAGCAGCGAGAGCAGGGCGAGCCTGAAGCGCATGAATCCTTTCCGCACCACTCGAGCATGACCATCGCATCACACAACACGGCTTGTAGAGGAGATTCAACGTGCCAGCGTTTTCCTACACAATTCCACCCACCTAATAAAGCCATTATATTTATCGTATAGGCAGCTCACGAACATGATACTTTTTTGTGAGGCCATGTTGGATGGGGCCCAGCACTGAAGTGCTGGGCTATTTTCAGTCGGTCCCTGACGGGACGAACGGCGATTAAGCTTTTCGGATTGATTCGTACACTTTCGTGATCGCTTGTGTGCCGAGGCGGCCGTGGCCTTGGGCTTGGAGTGCGATGTACATTTGTTCGGCGAGCGCAACCATCGGGAGCGAGAGCTTCATTTCTTTCGCTTCATCCAACGCGATGCCCAAGTCTTTGACGAAATGATCGACGTAGAATCCGGCGGCGTAATCGTCTTTGAGAATGCGCGGGCCGAGGTTCGAGAGCGCCCAGGAACCGGCGGCTCCGGCTGAGACGGCTTCGAGCGCGACTTTCGCGTCAATGCCGCAGTTTTTCGCGTACGTCAACGATTCAGCCAGCGCCAGCATGTGGCCGGCGATCAGAATTTGGTTGACCAATTTACAGTGTTGACCGCAACCTGCTTCGCCCAAGCGCGTGACGCTTTTGCCAAGCTTTTGGAACATCGGCAATACTTTATCGTAGGCCACTGCGTCGCCGCCAACCATAATGGTGAGCTTCGCACCTTCGGCTCCGGCTTGTCCGCCTGAGACGGGTGCGTCGAGCGAGACGCCGCCTTTTTCCAGCGCGGCAGCTGCTATTTCTTTCGCGAGCGACGGCTGGCTGGTCGTCATGTCAACAACAATCTGGCCTTTTTGCAAGACGGGCACGATGCCGTTTTTGCCTAGGTACGTTTCGCGCACATCGCTGGGGAAGCCGACGATGGTGAAGATTACGTCGCTGTTCTTCGTCACGTCAGCGGGCGTGGCAGCGTATATCGCACCGGCGGCGACGAGCTTGTCGGTCTTGTCTTTACTACGATTGTAGCACGTGACCTGATGCCCGGCGGCGAGCAAGTGCCCAGCCATCGGACCACCCATGACGCCTGTGCCGATCCAGCCGACGCGTAGTGTGTTTGACATGATCACTCCTGTACTGTTTTTTTCTTAACGAATTTAAAGGGGCGAGCAGTGCCGTGTTTGCCGTTGTCTTTCGCGCCTGCACTTTTCAAAATTGCAATAGTGGGTTGCGCATCGCATATGATCGCTTCATGTAGCACGGTTTTGCCGAATTCATTTTCGACGTTTACGTCCGCGCCCAAGTCAATCAGTAACTGAACAGCATCAGAATAGTTTTCAATTGCCAAATAGTGTAACGCTGTTTCACCAATTGCTGTACGCAAGTTAAGAACTTCGGGATGTTCCTTCACGAGTTTTCGCGCGAGTTTTGGATCATTCACCGCAAAATTCATCAACTTGATCAGCATGGGATGCCATTTTTTTGTACCCATATCAACCTTACCTTTAAACTCATTAAGGGCATACATGGGACAGGTTCAAACGGCCATTTGTCATTTGGTATTTGTCCTTTGTGATGTGTCATTTTCGCGCGATTCACGGCGCAAGTTTCAATGACAAATAACAACTGACAAATCACAAATGACAAATGACAAATGCTGTTACTGTTTAGTTCACGCGTCCCATGAATTCGCCGTCTTCGGTCCGGATGCGGACTTTGTCGCCGGCTTTGATGTGGCCGGGGACTTTGACTTCGGCGCCGGAATCCGTCTGCGCGAGTTTGAAGACGCTCGTGGCGGTGTCGCCGCGCGCGGCGTCGGGCGTTTCGGTGATCGTCAATTCAACGAACTGCGGCATTTCGATCGCCAGCGGTTTTTCATTGTGCGTCAACACCGTGACGTTTTGGTTGGGCATGAGGTACTTCACGGCGTCGCCGCAGAGGTCTTTGCTGAGCGTGATCTGATCGTACGTTTGCGGGTGCATGACGACGAGCATCTCGCCATCCATGTACAAGAATTCCCACTGGTCGCGGAGGAGCATGGCTTGTTCAACGTTGTCTTCAGGCGAGAAGCGCTGATTGTAGACGTTGCCGCGTTGGAGATTCTTCAGCAGCACTTGGTAGTAGCTGCGCAAATTTCCGCGCGTCTGGAGATCTTTTTTGAAGACGATCCAGATTTCGTCGTTGTACATGATCGCTTCGCCCTGCTTTACTTCGTTGAACTTGATCGGCATGACACTGCTCCTTCGAATGAAATATCCGCCCGTACCCACGCGCGAATGAGGGGAGTATTATAGGGAAGTTCACGCCAACGGCAACACGTAAATTTTATGGGGCGCAAAAAGGAGGGTTGATCCACCGGACGAGCACCGCTGTTCCCCTCTCCCCTTGAGGGGAAACGGCAACGGCTCGCATTCCTCGTGTAAAATCGGATCCGGATTCTTCACAATTTCAGTGCGGGACATCGGACGGATGTGCCGATATGATAATGGCTGATTGCGATTTGTTCCTCGACACAGGAGTCCCATCCCGGCGTGTATACTTATACCATCGCGGCGCGCTATCTGTTCAAGCGGCCTATTTCTTACGTGGCGATTCTGCTCGTCGCCTTCATCGTGTGGATGTACCTGATGGTGATCTCGGTGCTCGAAGGCTTCAAAGATCACTACATGGACAAAATTCAAAACATCAACGCTCACGTCACGGTGGACGTCGGCAATTATGCCAGCGGGATTGCGCATCCTGCCGAGTGGTCGGCTGAAATCGCGAAGCTCGAGCCGGGCATCAAGGGCGTGTCGGTCGGGATCGAAACGCCGAGTATGGCTGTTTTTTCAAAGGACCGAACCATCGGCGTGTTGCGTGGTATTGATTTGCCGAACGAATTGAAAGTCGGACGCTTGAACGAGATTTTGAAGCCAGCTGATTTGAAAGATTTCGGGACGCAGGAGTTCAACAACCGAAAGTTCAACGGCTGTATCGTCGGCGGCATGTGGCGCAAGAATTTCCATTTAAAATTGAACGAACGCATCACGTTTTTATTTACGGACGATTCGGACCAGGCGAATACGGTGTCGTTCAACATCGTCGGGTTCTATGAAGGCAAGAATCCATTTTTGGAAAACGGTGCGTATGTGGACCGGACAGTGCTGGCCAATTTGGTCAAAGTGCCGGGGCGGGCGAAGACGCTTTATATCTGGTTGAAGGACCCGAATCGGGCTGATTTGAAGGCGTTCAAAGAGCGCGTCGCGGTAAAGATGCGCGAGATTATTACGAACGAAGATAAGAAGCTGACGGCTGAAATCCTCGAGTTATTGAAAACGAGCGATCCGGCCATCTCCGCGAAAATCAGTTCAGTGTTCAGTGCGGACGAAACGATAGCTAAGACCGCGATTGGATTGTTGAACGGGCGCGACGCGGCGGTCACGGACAAGGCGTTGGAGCTGCTGCGCGCAAAGAACGAACGCTACGCGGAGAAGTTGATCGAATCATTAAACCGCGAGAATCGCGCGAACAAAGTCAGCGTCGAAACGTGGCAGGAGAAGGACAATAATTTTTATGAATCGGTGTCGCGCGAGAATCAGATGATGCGCGTGATCATGGGCGTGTTCCTGGCGCTGACCGCGTTTATTCTGTTCCTGATATTCGGGCGGTTGGTCGCGGAGAAAGTGCGCGACATCGGCGCGCTGCGGGCGCAGGGTGCGGCTCCCGGCGGAATCTTATTGTGCTTCCTGATCCAGGGATTATTCATCGGCGTGATTGGTGTGGGGCTCGGGCTCGGGCTGGCTGAATTGTTTCTGCACTACATGAACGACATCCCGTGGCTGCGCAATAATCTGTATCCGGACGAAGACAAAATTCCGTATATGACCCTGAACTACGACCGGTTCCTGATCGTCGGTCTGACGCTATTTTCAGCGCTGGCTGGCGCGTTCTTCCCGGCGTGGCGCGCGTCGCGTTTGAATCCTGTGGAGTGCTTGCGTCATGAGTAACCCGGTTGCATTGCGCGCCGACAACATCGGTCGCCATTACATCGACGGCAAAAATAAACTGACGGTTCTGAACGGCGTATCGCTGAGTTTGAACGCGGGCGAAGTCGTCGCGCTGGTCGGCAAGAGCGGATGTGGAAAAAGCACGCTGCTGCACATTCTTGGTTTGCTCGACACGCCGGACGAAGGCGAAGTGCTGATCGACGGCACGCCGGCAGGAACGCTCTCGGAAACGCACCGGTCCATCGTGCGAAATGCGCGGATCGGGTTTGTGTTTCAACACTTCTTTTTGCTCCCTGATTTCACCGTGTTGGAAAACGTGCTGATGCCGGCGAAAATTCATTTTTCGTTGGCTCAATGGCCCTTGCGGCGAGCGGATTGTGAGAAGCGGGCGAAGGAGCTGCTCGACAGTGTCGGACTGTGCGGACACCTCAACCATTTTCCGCGCACGCTGTCCGGCGGTGAACGTCAACGCGTGGCACTCGCCCGGGCGTTGTTTCTTGAACCAAAGATTTTATTGTGCGACGAACCGACTGGGAATCTGGACGCCGAAAGTGGCGAGCGGATCATGGATTTGATCTTTGAACAGAGCGCGAAATGCGGTGCGGCGGTGATGGTCGTGACGCACGATGCCGGACTGGCGCGGCGCGCGAATCGGCGGCTGAATCTCGTGAAGGGTGTGCTGGCGAACGATTGAACGGACGTTTTTGTCTCTCGCAAAGACGCAAAGGCGCAAAGAACGGCGAAGGCAAGAAAAGAAATAGGACTGTGTAGAGCCGATTTTTAATCGGCTCATTCCGGCATCTGCTAAGCCGATTAAAAATCGGCTATACTTTACTTATTAACGAGAACCTTGCCTTTGCGGAAGACGGTGACGGTGGACTGTCCGTCGAAGGTCGCGCTGCGCAAATCGGGGCCGCTGATTTGGAGCGTGATCGGGATCGTCTGCGGGTCGTCGGCGAAGAGGATGTCCTGACCGAAGAGGTCCGTGGACGCGGCGACTCCGTGAGTCGAGATGAACACCGTTCCAGCCGCGTTATCGATGATCAAATCTTTCAGCCCTTTGCTCGGATCATCGTTCGAGAAGACGAGCTTTTGGCCCACAGCTGCGAAACTGCTGGCCGGGAATGTGCCGATGTTCAAGCGATTAATGAAGACACTAACCACATCGCCGGTAACGGGCACGACGGGCGCTGAACCGGGCTGGCGCATCAGGCCGCGAAGCTGGAAGAACAAGCGGTCTTCTTTGATGTTATTCGTGGTGTCGATGACGACTTGCGCTTCCGTGCCGAGGACTTTGTTGATCAGGAAGATGCCGGCTGGTGCCAGGTTGTCGTTGAATTTGGCGGTGCCGTGGCCGATGGAGCCGGAGCGTTTGTAGACGAATTTAACGATGTCTGTTTTGTCGAGGACGCCGTCGGATGAGCCTTCCAAATTGGAGTTGGCGCCCAATCCAATGCGGACATTGATGGGTAGAATCGGACCGCGATTGGTGGCGTCTTCGAAGCCTTCGAATGACGTGAAATTCGCGCCGATGGTTTTACCCATGTTGATATTCTGGAAGCGTGCGGTGAGGACACCCGTAGCCGGATTCAATTTGATGGTGTAGATCACATCTTTGACACCCGGCCCGACCGGATCGCCGACAACCAATTTTGTGACCGGCACATTGATCGCACCATTTTTGTCGAAGGTGTTGATGATCGTCGTCCGACTCTTGGGTTGAGCTTTGGGCGGGAGTGAGAAGCCAGCGAAATTCATGGAGATCGGGAGGCCTTCGAGATCGGCTGGTGTGCGGATGCCGGCGGCGTTGAGTTCGGATTTGTCGAGGATCAACGTCAAAGCCAGCGAGTCATTCAGATTCACGTTTCCGAAATTCACGGTCATGCTGCCAGCTGTGGCGACGGCTTGCGAGGTGATGGTACCGGGAACGACGTCGAGCAGGAAGTTTCCGAGCACTGACGCGCCCAGCGAGTCGGTCAGAAGAATGTTGATGTTGGCGGGCGAACCGACGGGTGTCGGGAGGATAGGCTTGCCATAGATCAGACCTTTTTCCGCATCGAAGGCGAGACCTTGCGGAAGGAAACGCACACCATGCGGAGCCTGGAGCGTGTATTTATAGGGCGGAGTACCGCCGTTGGGCGCGAGCGAATAAAAATACACGTCACCCGCTACGGCGGTGGTCAATTGAATTGTCTGAGATACCGTGCCGAACGCGACAGGGTTTCCGACTTCGTAATGCAGTGGTGCCTCGGCGAATTGCTGATCGACACCGATGATGTTGAACACGCGCGATACCGGCGGCGGCGGGGTGCCAACTTGAGAATCGAAGACGTTTGCTTGGAACGCGCCAACACCGGCAGCGAGGACATTGCCCTGAACTTTTCCGTCTCCTGTTGACGAAAGCGAACCGTTGCCGACGACGAATTGGCTGAAGGTGAATTTGTGCGGACGGAAACCGAAGCGGACGAGAATCTGGCGTGTGAAACCGGAGCCGACGACTGCGGCACCCAAGTTGGGTCCGGTGACGAATTCAGTGGGAAGCCGTGTGCCGTTAGTGGTCAGCGCGCGGGATGCCATCGTGGTGGCGTTGGCCGATGCGCTGGGAGACACGGAGGTCATGAGAGCGTAGGTAAAACCGATGGCGGCGGTGAGGAGCGCCCATTTTGCGGCGCTAAACCGCCGGGGTGCGGAAGTAGACTTCATACGGGCTCGGTTCCTTTCAAGCGTCGCGTTGAAACGCGGCGAAATCGTTCGGTCCTCGATGTGCAACGGGTTCCATTCAGTGTATCGGCATAATCCGTCCGATAATTGAGTCCCAATTCACCGGGCTCCGAAAACTTTATCGACAGCCCACTGCACTCTGTGTGAGTATGACCGCTGAAAAGTTTGAAGCCTTTCCGAAAAATTGGGGAAATCATGATTTAACCACAGAGGACACAGAGGGCACAGAGAAAGGGCAGAGGACAAAATATAGAAATGAAGGCCAGATGCACGTGTGCTTTTGGGCTGGAGCGCACATGTTTGGAAAGAATGTGGTCATTTTTTTGCGTACCCATGTTTTTCGGTTGAATTTATGTGACGCGTAAACACAATCCTGTGTGTCGATTCGAGCGTGTTGCGCACTGTTGCCCGTGTATGTCTTTTTAAAATTGAAGTGAGGTGGCTGTTGAACGCCAAAACTGGACTGATTGCCTGCGTGGTGTTGCTGGGATTGCTGGCTTATTTTTTAACGTTCCAATTCGGTCCCACGCGACCGAGCGGGACTCATACGAACCCAGCTGATACGACCACGACCAAGGAAACACCCGGTGGATCGACTGGAGGCAAAGTCGCCGTTCCGCCGCTGACACCTTTAGAGGAAGAAGACGCGAAGAATAATTCCGGTCTGTCGCTGACGATTGAGTCGGTCGCGAAACCGGGACTCGTGGACCGCCGCTTGGCGCGCATCCCCAGCCTCTTCGTACCCGAGGGCACTCCGCCCACGGCGTTCATTCCCCCCGGCCCTTTTAAGGCCACGTGGGAAGGCGATTTGAAAGTCGACATTAAAGACGATTACATCTTCGCTGCGGAAGGCAGTGGCAAGTTGTCTATCGTGATCAATAAAGTTGAAGCCTACGCAGCCAGCGGTGCGGATTTCGCGACGACGGTTGGCAAGAAAGTGAAGCTGGGCAAAGGCAAGAATCATGTCTTGATCTCCTATGAAAGCCCGGCCAAGGGTGATGCGATGGTGCGGCTCAATTGGCGCTCGGCTGAAATCGACGCGAACGATGGGTTCTTTCCTGAATCGCTCGCCCCGAACCGCTTGAGTTTCGACAAGACGAACACGGAGTTCCGCGAATCGGTTCGCGTTCACAAAGGCCGCGAATTGTATGGAACATTGCGCTGCGAAGCGTGTCACGGCAGCGAGCACAGCGGTGCGAATCTCGGCAAGGATGCGATGCCGGAATTGACGATGGACGCTCCGAATTTGTCCGAAGCCGGGAAGCGCTTGAACACGGCGTGGATCGCGACGTGGTTAAAAGATCCGCGCAAATTGCGCAATGAATCGTCAATGCCTCAATTGTTGCGCGGCCCGACCGCAGACAAAGACGCTGAAGACATCGCGGGCTATTTGAGCACGCTCGGTGCGAAGGACGAACCGGCGGACGAAAAGCCGACTGAAGAAGCGATCAAGAAAGCGGGCTACACGTTCACGAGTTTCGGATGCGTCGGATGCCACGTGTTGCCGAATTCACAGAAGCAACAGCCTGGCCGCGTGATGCTGGCGTATGTGCGCGACAAATGGAAGCCCGCTGCATTGCGCGAATTTTTGAAAAAGCCTGACGCGCATTACGCCTGGATCCGCATGCCGGATTTCCGTTTCACAGACGAAGAAATCAAAGACATCAGCACGTTTGTGTTGAATGTGCCGATTTCAGACGAAGGCAAAGGCGAACCGATTGCTGCTCTAAAAAACAAGCCGGATATCGAACACGGCAAGGCGCTCGTCGAATCGTTGGGCTGTCTCAATTGCCACAACGCAGGCCCAAGCGTTGCATCGAAATCCCAGGGCAAAGCGTTCAAGGAATTCAACGCGGCTGCGTGGACGAAGGGGTGTCTGTCAGAAAAAGAAGAGGGCTTGGGCAAGGCGCCGAATTTCCATTTGGACGCGGAACAGCGCGGGGCGTTGCTGGCATTTGCGGCGACGGATCGGTCGTCATTGCAGCGCGAGAGTCTGCCTGAATTCGCTGAGCGCCAAGTCGCATCGATGCGCTGCACCGTCTGCCACAACCGCGACGGCAAGCAATCGTTCTGGGCGCCGGAAGAGAACGAAATCAACACGGAACAGGAAGCATTCCTGCCACCTGAAAACGCTGCGCCGGATGGTGCTGAAGGTGCGGGCGAAGGCAAAGTCAAGCAGCACATTCCGTCGATCACGTGGGTCGGTGAGAAGCTGAAGCCCGAATGGGCTGCGAAGTTCATCGATGGCAAAATGGATTACAAGCCGCGCATCTGGTTGAAGGCGCGCATGCCCGGATTCCATTCGCGCGCGGCGCTGATCGCGAAAGGTCTGGCGATTGAACACGGGTATCCGACGGTCAACCCGGCTCCGTTTGTGGTCAATCCAGAATTGGCCGAAATCGGTTCGAAGATTGTGGCGACCAATGGCGGCTTCGCGTGCGGTCAGTGTCATACCATCGGCGGCGACAACGTGCGGTCGAAGCAGGCGTTTGAATGGCCGGCGATCAACTTCAAATATTTCCAGGAACGGTTGATGCAACCCTTCTATTACAAGTGGATGAACGAACCGACGCGCATGGAACCGGGCACCGGAATGACCGCGTTCTCCAAGGGTGGAGACAATCAGAAGACAGAATTCTTCGACGGAAAAGGGCACAAGCAATTCGAGGCGATCTGGCATTATTTGCAGACGGGGCGCGAGATCAAATCGCCTAATCCTGAGACGGAGTAGGCTATGGGTTTTAACGCAAAGGCGCAAAGGCACGAAGGCGCAAAGAACGGCTAAGAGAAGGAAAAAAGTTCGTGCTCGCGTCTGATCATTTGCGTCGTGTTTCGAGTAAAAGTTGATCTGGTACGTCTACTACTTTGCGTAAAACTGGCGTGAGCCGGTTGTGATTTGTGGGGTTGGTGTAAATTGATGCGAGTCGTGTTCGGTGTCAGTCCACCATTTAAGGAATTAATATCGATGCGTTTTGTTGCCCTGATGTGTGTCGCTGTGCTGTGTTTGACGATGTCGCTCCGAGCTGAAACGGCTGCGGAAATGAAGCCTTACACGGAAGTCATTCCGGGTTCGGAAGTCAAGTTTGAGATGCTGCCGATTCCGGGCGGCAAGTTCATGATGGGCAGCGCTGAAACGGAAAAGGGGCGCGGCAAAGATGAAGGTCCGCAGCATGAAGTCGAGATCAAGCCGATGTGGGTCGGCAAGTGCGAAGTGACGTGGGACGAGTTCGACATCTTCGCGCTGCAAATGGACATCACGCGCCGCAAGCAGATGACGAAGGCGGAACCGACGACTCCTTTAGACAAAGCCGCTGATGCTGTGACGCGCCCGACGCCAGCGTACACGGACATGACATTCGGCAAAGGCCGCTCGACCTTCCCGGCGAGCTGCATGACGCATCACGCCGCGATGGTTTACACGCAGTGGTTGAGCGCGAAGACGGGCAAGACGTACCGCTTGTTGACGGAAGCGGAATGGGAGTACGCGTGCCGCGCTGGGACAACGACGGTCTACAATTTCGGCGACGATCCGAAGGCGTTTGATGAGTATGCGTGGACGAAAGAAAATTCAAAGAAGAGCTACAAACCCGTCGGCCAGAAGAAGCCGAACGCGTGGGGTTTGCATGACATGCACGGCAACGTGGCGGAGTGGGTGCTGGATCAGTACAAGGCAGATTTCTTCACTCAATTTAAAGACAAGTTGACGGTCGGCCCGGTGCTGTTGCCAACGGACAAAGAATATCCATACGTGTCAAAGGGTGGTTCGTACAAGGACACGGAAGCGGGATTGCGCTGCGCAGTTCGCGTCGGTTCAAATGACGATTACAGCATCCAGGACCCGCAGTTGCCGCAGAGCATCTGGTGGCACACGGACGTCCCGACGATTGGACTGCGCGTCTGCCGGCCGCTTGAAGAGCAGGATAATTTGAAGGGATTCAAGTCGCCGATCAAGAGCGAGAATGGGCGGTAAACGGCGAACGGCGAACGACTTTTTTTACCGCGAATTTACGCGAATTTACGCGAATTTACGCGAAAACGGCAACGGAATGGAAATGAACGGAAGTGAACAGATGGTCGGGTGCCAAGGAGCAGTACTCTGCTCCTTGCCTTTGTGCATATCGACTTATTTCGGAGTCAACAGAGATGTCTGACATTGTCGACGAAATAGAGTTGACTGGCTTTGATCCTGAAGGCGAGCCGTCTATCGTACTCATGATGGATGGCAGCTTGCGCGTCGAGTTTAATTTCATGCCTCCTTCATGGGCTCCCGAAGTGCAGGATGATATGGGGGCATTTGAGAACTTTGACAAGCAGTTGAGCGATGCTGCGGGCGTTGAAGTCATTTGGGAGGATCGGGAGGTATTCGTCATCTACGAATACGATCCTCAATCTGATACGATTGAGCGTGTACAAAAATTCATCGAAAATTATCCGCACGATTAGATTCGAATTGTACGTGCTACAGCAAGGAGCAGGGTACTGCTCCTTGGCACCCACCCAATTGCCAGCGAGGTGAGCCGTGGCAGAGACGCAACCAGGAAAGCGGTTTCAGTTTTACTTGGGGGATTTGCTTCTCTTGGTGGTCGTGCATGGGGTGTTGTGTTCGGTTTTGCTGCCGTTTGCGTACTCGAATAAACACATCACTTGGGCGAGCACAGAACGCATTCTTTTTGTCGGATCGCTTGGCTTCTTTGGATGTATTGTTTTTGTCTGTTGGACGGCTCATCGACAATCATGGGGCCGGTTGGTGCGCAATTGGGTCGCTGGGATTGCAGCGCTGATTGGTGGCATCCTTTCACCGGCTGTTATCATCATCATTGCGATGGCGAATGCGCCGATTTCAAGGTGCGAATCTGCTCATGTGGCAGCCTGCAAAGCGTACTGCACGGCTCAAGACATTTATCACCGAACTGACTACGACAAGGATGGCGTGCTTGAATATTCGATGACGATCAATGGACAATTTGCATTGTGTGATCCGGAGATCATGATGTTGGATCGAACGTTTGGGACGGCGACATATGGTGAGGGGCAACCGGTCATCACGCCGAAGTTTGGGTATTTATTAAAAGTCCTCACCGAACAAGGACCGCATGCCAAGGGCGGGAAGCTGAACTATATCACTTACGACAAAGACAACCGTCCACATCTGACGGAAGGGTATGCGCTGGTGGTTGCGCCTGCAGACTATAAAACGGTAGGTGAGAAAACCTATATTGTGAATCGCGACAACGTGATTTATGAACGGGATTTGGGACCGAAGACGCTGGATATTTTTAAGAGCATGACGGAGTTTGATCCGGATTCGACGTGGGAGATTGCGGAGTGAAATCACTAAAGAAATTGACCACGAAAAAGGCGAAAAGAACGAAATCAGGAGTTGCGGATTCGATGTTAAATTCGTTGTATGAATAGGACAAATTAGAAGCGGGTCGTGGTCGGGATGGGTGCATAAAAAGAACATATGAATTTAGATTCGTGCACGTGTGATTTCGTGGGAACTGAAAGTGCATTGGCGGTGGTCGGTGGCGGCGGATTTACGCACGATGTGATTGTTTGGGAACGGGAACGGCGGTATAGTCACGTCCAAACAGGTTGGCGAGTGGGAACTTTTTGAGTTGCGACGTTTTTTTTGGAGCGAAAAGTCTTTGTCGCGGTGTATCGCGAGAGGGACTTGTTTCTTGAATCAATTTAGGAGGCGTTATGAACGCGAAGGACGGAGCTCGACGGGACTTTTTGAAGGGCACGGCTGCGGTGGCCGGAGCGGCGTTGGCATCCCGCATCATCATGCCGAAGGCGTATGCTGCGGGCAATGATTTAATTCGCATCGGATTGATCGGTTGCGGTGGCCGAGGATCGGGTGCGGCGTATCAGGCGTTGAATGTGCCGAATTCGAACGTCAAATTGACGGCGATGGCTGACGCGTTCGATGACCGCCTGACCGGCGCGTTGGGACAGCTCAAGAAGAAGCACGCGGACAAAGTGGACGTGCCTGACGACCGCAAGTTCGTGGGCCTCGATGCCTACAAGAAAGTCTTTGAACACTGCGACCTCGTGATCCTCGCGACGCCTCCCGGCTTCCGCCCGGTTCATTTCGAAGCTGCTGTTGCCGCTGGCAAGCACATCTTCATGGAAAAGCCTGTCTGCGTCGATTCCTGGGGTGCGCGCAAAGTCATCGAAGCGGCCAAGGCTGCCGATGGCAAGAAGCTCAAGGTCGTCTGCGGATTGCAGCGCCACTACCAGAACGTGTACCTCGAAACGTTGAAGGCGCTGAAGGACGGCATCGTCGGCGACATCGTCTCCGGTCAGGTGTACTGGAACGGCAACGGAATTTGGTACCGCGACAAAAAAGAAGGCATGACGGAAATGCAGTTCCAGGTCCACAATTGGTACCACTTCAATTGGCTGTGCGGTGATCATATTACCGAACAGCACGTCCACAATCTCGACGTCGCCAACTGGTTCCTCGGTGCAAACCCGATCAGCGCCTGCGGTATGGGCGGACGGACGGACAAGGTCCGCAACACGGAAATCTTCGATCACCATTACGTCGAATACCAGTACCCGAATGGCGTCGTGATCAACAGTCAGTGCCGCCAGATCGCCGGAACGAAGTCCGACGTGAGCGAACATTTCCACGGCACGAAGGGCATCCTGCACATCGGCAAAGCCGTCGATTACAAGGGCAACGTGTTGTGGAAGTACGAAGGCAAGGAAAACCCGGATCCGTACCAGGTCGAGCACAACTTCCTGCAGGACGCGGTCCGCAACGACAAGGCGGTCAACAACGCGTATTACACGGCTGACAGCACGTTCACGGCGGTCCTTGGCCGCACCGCGACGTACACGGGCCAGGAAGTCAAGTGGGATGCGTTGCTGAAGGCGGATTACCGCACGTTCCCTGAAAACTTGGCGTTCGATGCACCGACGCCGACGAAGCCGGGCCCGGATGGCCGCTACGCAGTGCCGATCCCCGGCCAGTACAAGATCCCCGGCTTGAAGTAAGCCGGACGAGTTCGAAACGATTGGATGCGAAGGCCCTCCGGCAGCGATGTCGGGGGGTCTTTTTTATTGACTTCGATGTGATTCGACGGGTTAGTACCGTAGTGCGGGGCGAGAAAGGAGGTGCGGCGTGGAGTGGGACGATTTAAAGTGGCCGCCGATCCGGAACTACCTCCAATTCTTCTCGTACTTCCGTTACGACAGTCCAGTTTTCTACGTGTTCTGGGTGTTCGCGTTGTGCGTCACTCTATTCTTGTTCAAGCGCCTGATCGTGCGGCGCGGCAGCCCTCGGATTCAATATTTTATCACCGACATCTGGACGACGGTGCTGGTGTTGATGCCATCATTTGCGTTGCTGTCGTTCGCAAAAGACGACGAACAAACGGTGCTGTGGCCGGTGATCGGGCTCTTCATTGTCTCAGCGGTGAACACGCTGGGCGGGATTTGGGTATGGTTGATGCTGGCGATGCCGGCTGCGGATGAACCACCGCCGGGGCGTGAATCGCATTTCATTTCCGTACTGGGCGGCGGGTTCGTCGGGTTTCTCAGCGTGTTCGTCACGGGGCTCACGTTTGCGGCGTTGCCGGGTTTTTACGCGATCATCATCTTCCTGCCCAAAGCGCTGTTCGCGTTGCTGGTCGTCTGGTTCTATTCATGCGTGGCGATGCCGCCGCTGTTTGTCGCCACGCTGTTTGCGATCTGGTTTATCAAAAAAGCGTACGATGCGTACGTTTAGTGGTCCTACCTATCACTCACTCTTTTTCTTCGCTTCGTCTTTCTTCTTCTTGCCTTCGTTCTTCTTCGGCTCTTCCGTAGTGGGATCGGGTGGAACCATGCCGGGGAACTTCGCGCCACCTTGAATGAAGTTGACCGTGTAGTCCAAATCCTGCTTCAACGTCGTGCCGTCCGCCGTCTGGATTTTGTAGGTGACGATCATGTTCGTGCAGGGCTTCACGTTTGCGAGCGTGAGCTTGACGGTCTTGCCATCAGCATCAAGTTTCGCGCTTTTGACTTCCACCACATCGCGCTCGGAACGCAGTCCGCATTTGTGGTGCTTGGTGGGGTCTTCAAGACTGTATTCCTCTGATCCGTAGGCTTTCGAATACTTGACATTGAAACGCCGCACGTCCCAATTCGTGGCGTCATCCACCGACTTCGGATCGAGCTTTTCGTTGAACGTAATCGTCATGCCGTCAGTGGTGACTTTCGTTTCCATCGGCGCATTGTACGGCTTGCCGGTGTAGCGCACGCGTTGCACACACCCCGTGTTCGGCGCACTGGTCTGCCAGCCTTTCATCCCAACGACATAGACTTGCCCATCGACCGGATTGACACGAGCGCGCATGATACCGCTGGCGAATTCGAGCGGGAACTTGGTCACGCCGCCTTGAACCTCGTCGCCGTACTTTTCAATCACCGCTGCGAAGAGCTTGCACTTGCCGTACGACATGTGCAACAAGCGGTTGCTCAGCGGCCCCCAATTCGGTCCGCCCCACACCTGGCCGCCGCAGGAATTGTCTTCGTCATACGGCACCCAGCACAACGGATTTTCGCGCGGGCCTTTTTTCGTTTCAGGATACTGGTCGAGCTGGAAGCCATAAAAGCCGTCCTTCTTGACCCAATTGATCGGGCTGGCGGGCGTCCAATTTCCCTGGTTGTCACCAGTCGTAATTTCATTGTGCGGACCCACACACATGCCGTTCGGTGCGCGGAAACCTTTGCAGAACATCTCGGCCTTCTCGCCATTCTTATCCACGCGCACCATTACGCCGTGGAATTTGGCACCGCCAGAACTGAGGTTGCTGCCCTTCATGTAATAGAAGTTGCCATCGGTATCCGTGTGCAGATCATGCGCGAATTCGTGGTAATCCGGTCCGACAGTACAATCGTTGTTGAAGCATTCGTAATAGTCCGCTTCACCATCTTTGTTGAGGTCATAGAAGCGCGTGATCTGGTCGCGTCCCAGCGTGTAGACCTGGTCGTTGACGATCTTCAATCCCGTTGTCGCAAACAACCCGGATGCGTAACGCTGCCACGTGATCTTCTCAAGTGTCTTGTCAATGCCGCTGATGACCCACACATCGCCGCTCATCGTACACACCGCTGCGCGACCATCTTTAAAAAAGTCGATGCCCGTGATGCGCATGTAGGAATTGTACTCGTTTTCAAAGGGCACCGTGATCGAATCGACGACATACGCCTGATCGTCGGCCTTAGCCGGTGTGCCTTTGACCTCAATCGTCTTCCAACGCGGCGCGCCGCCGGTTTTGACGATGACATCGAAATCAACGCTGGCCACTTTCTTGCTGGCAGCCGCTTCGAACTTGGCCTTATCAGCACTGGGCAGATGGCAAATCGTAATCGTGAATTTCGCCGGAGCCGTCAGTGCCGGAATGTTCACGAGGACGCGTTTTCCATCCAGCGCGAACGTTACGCCCACAGGCGCTCCACTCAACGCGGCCATGATCGCCGTGTCCGTGCTTTTCGGATCTTTCAGAATCAACGCAGCGCGGTTTGCAGCAGCACTCGACGACGCATCAGCCTTGTCGTCTTCCATCAACAACATCGTCAGCGGCTTGGACGACTTGCCGATCTGAATCGTCCGCGAGAACACATCAATCCCATCCGCATCATCAAAGCCCGGCTGTTCCATCACATCGGCATCACCCACTGTGTAATGCAACACGACGTTGCGGCCATCAAGATAAACGCCCTTGTACTTCGCGAAATCGTTCGGCAACGGGCCTTCAGCACGTCCCTTCGAGTCCTTCGCGCGCGGGTCTTCAAACTTGCCGTCCTTCGCCCAACCGAGGCTCGTGCCTTTCGTGCCGAACTTCGGCGTGCCCTTCAAGCGCGGATGGTCAGCAAGTCCGTCGCGACCATAATTCAATCCAAGATACTCACCCGTCCAACCGACCGAGTAGCGCAGCATTTCCATATCGAAACTGACCGCCGCCTGCTTCTTGTCGCCAAGGCGAATCGCCATGCCTTTCAGCGCAATGTTGTTCGCTGCCGGATACGTGCTTTCAACCGATGCGCCAAGAAACGGGCCGTAATCCATCTTCTCATGCGGCCCATCGTTTTTCTTCGGCTCGTTCTTCTTGGGCGGAGCCTTGCCCTTGTCATCAGCCTTCGGCTTCTCTTCAGCAAACGCATGCAACGCGAAAACACAGGGAAGAATCAATGCAGCAAGTGTGAATGGAATGCGGGAGTTCATGAACATCTCTCTCTATAAAAAATGGTTTCAACGGTTACCACGGAGTTGTACACCGCTCCGTGCTGTCATGTCTGATCTTTTAAAGAAGTCCTTTGCGTCTTTGCGTTGAACACAAAAATCGGGCGCGTACGATGTCATGCACTCGAAAACAGTCGCTCAACGATTTTTTATTTTCTTCCTTCCGCGCAAATGGTTATAGTACCTTCCCGAGCGTAGTTCATTTCTCAGGAGCGACCACGACATGTCCGACTCGAACATTTTGCCCAAGATTGGCGTCACACTTTCGCAGCATCTGACGTTCAAACAGAAACTCGCGCGTGCCAGCGGCGAATTCTCAACGATCATGACTCAGATTGCCCTGGCCGGAAAACTCATCGCGCGCGGCCTCTCGCGCTCAGGTTTATTTGACCGCAGCGGCGGCGAACTGGTCCCGCTCCAAAAGAAACTCGATGTCTACGCCAACGAATCCTTCCTCAACGCCTTCACCCGCTCACCCTGGGTCGCCACTATTGTCAGTGAAAGCATGACCGATCCGGTCCATCTCCACAGCCGTTTGCAGGGCGGAAAGTACGTCGTCTGTGTCGATCCACTCGACGCGTCGAATCTCGACAACAACGGCGTCGTCGGCTCCATTTTCTCCGTGTTGCGCCGCGTCGAAACCACCGACCAAGCCACCGAAAAAGACCTGCTGCAAAAAGGCACCGAGCAAGTCGCCGCAGGCTACATCATGTACGGCCCCTCGACCGTCCTCGTCTACACATCCGGCGACGGCGTTAACGCGTTCACACTCGACGACGGCATCGGCGAATTCCTTCTGATGCGCGAAAACATTCACATCCCGGATCGCGGGATTACCTACGCCTGCAATGAATCGCTCTTCCACGACTGGCACGAACCCACGCGCCGCTTTGTCGAACATTTGCGCAAAAAAGATTTGAAGTCTGACAAGCATTATTCCGCACGCTACGCCGGTTCGCTCATCGCCGATTTTCACCGCATCCTGCTTTATGGCGGCGTCTACCTCTACCCCTCCCCGTCATCCTCGCCGATCAACCAAGGCGGCAAACGCCGACTGCTCTACGAATGCAATCCCATGGCCATGGTCTGCGAACAAGCCGGCGGCAAAGCCAGCAACGGCAAAGAGCGCATCCTTAAAATCCAACCGACCTCACTGCATCAACGTTGTCCGCTCATCATCGGCAGCCCCTATGAAGTTCTGCTCTACGACGATTTCGTCTCCGGAAAGAAGTAACGAGGCCTCGTATCTCTGCCGATTAAAACGATGAAGGATTGACATTCGCACGCGTCTCATGCACAATGCGCACGACTTTATCGGTGGGAGATTTCGCATGGCTCGTTTATCTTGGATTCCTCTTCTTATTATCGTAGCCTGCGGCGCCGTACGCGCCGAAGACCCCGACGCTCCCGCACGCTCTGCGGACGAGACGGTCCTTCAAGCGCTTCCCAAGGTCCCCACGTTGACCGCGATCATTGGCGATGGTAACGCCAAAACGCAGACCAATAAATGGGTGCAGGAATTGATGAAGAAGAAGGAGACGAAAGCCCGCGTCGAAATCGTTCTCTTGAAACAAAAGCTGATCACCGAACAGGAGTCGCAGGACGTTGAAGAAAAGGAGCGTCTGCGCCGCAAGATCGCTTACGACAAAGCGCACGGCACCCTTTACGACACACCCATTGCCACCGATCGCAAAAAACGCACGATCCGCATGAAGCTCGAATTCCAGGTTCCTGAAATCGAGATGTACCGGCGCTTGATCGACACCTACAAAACCCGCGCCGCACTCGCCAGCAGCGTCGTCGACGCCTTGACAAAACTGGATCGCGACAACGATGGCAGACTCACCGCCGACGAATACCGCGACGCCGCATGCATCTTCGTCGCGACTCAACGCCTCTTTGCCGCCATCGATAACGACAATGACGGACTCATCTCCCTCTCAGAAATTGAAGCCGCAAAAAACCTCCCCGCCAACGCCGCCGCCGCGCTGACAGCGGGATCAAATTCCAAAGACGCCACTGCCGGTACGCTGAAAATCAAAGGCTTCGATGCCAACTCCGACGGAGCCCTCACCATTGCCGAACGCAAAGCCCTCAGCTCCGCCTATCTCGAAGTCGAATTGAAGTCCCAACAAGACGCCGATGCATATCAAAAGCTCCACGACGATTTGTCGACCGCTCGGCAAGTCACCGCAGCCAAATTCGAAAACCTGATTATCGAATTGGCCGAAACAAAATAGCATGTGTGAATTCCGCAATGTGGACCGCCCCTGATGCTGACACTGACACGAAAAGTGACGTTCTTCGCCGGGCATGTCTATCGAGGCGGCGGATTGTCGCGCGCCGAACTTGACACGCTCTTCGGCGTCGCAGCTGAACCCAGCGGGCACGGCCACAACTATGTTCTCGAATTGAGTGTGCGCGGCCCCGTCGATCCAATTGACGGCATGGTCGTGAACATCAAGACCGTCGATCAAGAATTGAAAACTCTGCTTGCGGCCATCGATCACCGTATGTTGAACGATTCGATGCCCGAGTTTGCCAACAACGTTCCAACCACCGAACGGCTCGCGCAAGTGCTCTGGTCGCGCGTCCCGGAAAC
Organism: Planctomycetota bacterium; assembly: GCA_037129555.1. Taxonomy (GTDB): domain Bacteria; phylum Planctomycetota; class SZUA-567; order H5-PLA8; family H5-PLA8; genus JANXLS01. The sequence continues at coordinate 29,769 of JBAXUS010000010.1, read as the reverse complement.
CATTGGCGCGTCCCGGCGCGTCTCAATGCGCCTCGAAGAACATCCCGGCATGTCCGTCGAAATCTTGGGAGAAAATCCGGCGATGGTGTACCTCACCCGCTCCATTGAATTCTCAGCCTCACACCGTCTCCACTCCGAACAACTTTCGGACGAAGAGAACCGTCGCCTCTACGGCAAATGCAACAACCCCAACGGCCACGGTCACAACTACGTCGCCGAAATCACCGTCCGAGGTCAACCCGACTCCCGCACCGGCATCGTCATCGACCTCGGGCAATTCGAAGCCCTTCTCGACGACGAAATCGACCGCCGCTTCGACCACAAACACCTGAACCTCGACACCGATTTTTTCAAGACCCACCCCGCCACCGCTGAAAACATTGCCATCGTGATTTGGAACCTGATCGCATCGAAAATCCCGGCCTGCCGCACGGGCGGAAAGGTCGAACTCCACCGCGTCCGATTGATCGAAACTGCGCGCAGTTGGTTCGATTATTACGGGAACAATCCACATTGATCTGTCGCGCGGAAAATTGAATGCATGACCGCACTTTAGATTCGAGGACAATGTGACGATGCACGTTAGGCGGTCACTCAATTGCGCTGTCCAGATTAAAATTGCTACTCCGCCCCGCATGTGCTATACTTGGTTTTTTGAAGGTATTATTTGGAGACGCACTCACTTGTTGAATAACGGCCGGGACATTGCTCTTTTCTCCGCCCGGACTGCGGATGACCGAAAAGCTGACGACGTCGTTGTCTACGACGTACGCGGCATCACCGACGTTACGGACTATTTTGTTATTGCCACCGCCCACTCGCGCTCGCAGGTTCGCGCCGTGGTTGAATCGATCAAGAAAGCGTTGAAATCGATCAACATCCGTAAGATGGGGCAGGAAGGCAGCGAAGCGGGTAGCTGGGTGTTGATCGATTACACCGACTGCGTAATCCACGTGTTTTCGCCTGAATTGCGCGAATACTACGCTTTGGAAACGCTGTGGGGCGACGCACCCAAGCTCAATTGGAAGCGCGATAAAATCAAGGATAAGGAAATCGCCGACCTGCTTAAACGCGAGCGGGCGCAAGAAGAAGAAGACGATGCTGCGAAAGCCGCAAGCATCGGCGGGTAGTTGTGAGCCCTGAAAAGGCGGCATAAATCGTAAGCCTGTGACATGCCGTCCGATATATAACGCGATGATTTGAATCGGTTGTGTAAAACATTAAACGATACTGAATGAGGAGAACGACATTGAGCGCATTGCACGAACGAACCTTGGTCATCATCAAACCCGACGGTGTTGCGCGCGGGCTGACCGGTGAGATTTTGGCTCGGTTTGAAAAGAAGGGCCTCAGCATCGTCGGCTTGAAAGTCATCCAAGTCGAAAAGGCTACCGCTGAAACACATTATTCCGAACACGCAGCCAAGCCCTTCTTCGGCAGCCTGTTGAGCTTCATCACCAGCGGCCCCGTGACCGTCATGTGCCTCGAAGGCAACGGCGCGATCGGTGTCGTGCGCGGCTTGGTCGGCCCGACGTCCGGATTGAAAGCGCCCGGCGGCACGATCCGCGGTGACTTCGCACTCTCGGGTCAGAATAACTTGATTCACGCGTCTGACTCGCCCGAATCGTCCGCACGTGAATTGGCGTTGTGGTTCAAAGACGGCGAATTGCTGCCCCTTTGCAAAGGCAGCGGCAGCGCCCTTCGCGATTGGGTCTACAGCGCGGAAGAACGCAAGTAAGCATACGAACCCATACCAACGTGGGCCGGTGATTGGACTTCATTCTCCATCACCGGCCTGTGTTGACTATCATAAAGAGGTACGGTATGAACGCTCCTAGTTCTCTCGTTCGCTGGCTATCCAACGTAGTGTTGTGCGGTGCGACGGTGGCGACGGTCTGCCACGCGGATACCGTTTACCTGCTCGATGGCCGCGAAGTCAACGGCACGATCATCAACGAAGACCAGCAGACGGTCGTCGTCAAAACATCGCGCGGCGGCAACCGCTCGATTCGACGCACTGAAATCGACACCATCGTCCGCGAAAAAATCAAAACCATCGCGAAGGACGAACCCAAAGCACCCGAAGCAACGCGCCCGGCTGGCACCGCGAATCCCGTTATCGGCGGTCCCTCTTCAGCCCCACTTGTGGTCCCCACGCCTGGCGCTACGTCAAAGAATCTTCCCAACATTCCAGCTACAACGCCGACGACCAACGTCCCGGCACTCCCGACCAGTCCAGTCGGAAATGTCCCCGTCAAAGCCCCTGTTGTCCCGGGCGATCCGATCCGTTCCACTGCGCCGGAAGGCCCGATCACGCAGCCCGGAAACGCCGCGCAACCGCGCGTTCCCAGCGGCCCGCAGCCCATCATCCCCGCCCCGGCCACCACCGCTCCAATCGCTCCGACGACGACCGCGCAAATTACGGCCGCATCCCGTGACACCGCTGCGAGTGGTGCGCTTCCTGTGACCAATTTTCCTGAATTTTCCAAGCGTATGAGCAAGCGCAAAGAAGCGCTCTTCGCCGACGCCATGGACACGATCAAAGTCGCCTACAAGAATCCCGAAGACACTACGCGCGCCGCCGCGCTCTCCGACATCCGCGCGTTGGGCTCCGACGTTGTTCCTTATTTGTGGGCTGGTGTTCAGAACGATGACGCCGAAGTCCGCGTCGCCTGCATGAAACTCATCGGCCAGTTGAATGGTCGCAACTGCACCAAACGCGTGATCGAAACGCTGTACATGACCATGCCGCAAACCAGTGTTGCCGCGTTCTGGAATGTGCCCTTCGTCGACGAAATGAAATCGACACTCACGGCCATCACCGGTCAATCATTCATCACGGTAGAATCGCGACGCCTCGGCGTTCAAGACGGATTAAAAAAATACATCGAGTGGTACAAAGCCAATTTCAAATCGCTCCCGCGCCAGATCGGCGAACCCGAACTGGATCCCACTGAGAAAAATTTCGACGCCAAACTTGCCGAATTGCGTGAACTCAAATTGACCAAACGCGAATGGAGTGCGCAGGGCGGTATGCCCGTCGATAACATCGCCGGTCCCAACAAAACCAGCCCGCCCAAACCAGCCGCTACAGTGGGCCGTGATTCAGAACGCGAAGCCGACCGTAAATTCGGCGACGCCGTCCCAACCGTCAGCGACGACAACGTCCTCAAGCGCCCCAACGACAAACCGGGTACCGTGGATAATGATCAAGTCTTAAAGCGTCCTGGCGACCGAGACTCCAATCCCAACAATCGTCGAGACCCGCCGTCCGAAACCACCGAGCCCGTCAAGGACCCGCTTGTGCGCCCCCAAGATTTACGCAAGCAATAGAACTCACCACTCGTTGCTAACGCCCAACTTAAAATCCGAAACAAGGTCTCTATGCGATTTGGAATGCATCTGACATTCAAAGACGGCCCCGCGCTCGCTCGTTCGCTGGGCTGCCAAGCGCTGCAAATTTTCTGCGGCAATCCGCGCGGCTGGTTAAAGACACCGCTCGAAGCCGACTTCATCGCGTCCTTCCGTGCCGGCGTCGCCGCTGCGAAACTCGACCCCATTGTCGTCCACGCAACCTATCTCATTAATCTCGCCGCGCGCAGCGACGACATCTATCAAAAATCGTGCGACGCGTTCATCACGGAACTGAAACGCTCCCAGCAACTCGGCGCGCGTTTCTTCGTGCTGCATATCGGCAACCATATGGGCGCGGGCCCCGAAGCGGGCCGTGCGCGCGTCGCCGCAGCGATGCAACGCGCCGAACGTGAAGTCCCCGACGGCCCCGAGATTCTCGTCGAAAACACCGCCGGTGGCGGCACGTCGCTCGGAACTACCTTCGAGGAAGTTGCTGCCGTCATCGACGCCTCCAACATCTCGAAACTCGGCCTCTGCCTCGACACATGCCACGCACTCGCTGCGGGCTACGACATCCGCACGAAAGATGGCGTCACAAAAATGCTCGATACCATCGACAAAACGATCAGCTTGAAGAAACTCCGCTGCCTGCATTTCAATGATTCTAAAGGAGCGGTCGGCTCGCACCTCGACCGCCACGAACACATCGGCTCCGGCGAAATCGGCCTCGACGGATTCAAAGCATTGCTCGCCGACAAACGCATCTGGGGCCTCCCCGCGATTTTGGAAACGCCCAAGGAACTTCCGTCCAGCGACGTCGATAACCTCTGGCGCACGATCGAACTTGCGATTGCCGCCGGAGCGGTTAAAAAGTCTGATGTCGGAACGAAGCCGGTCGGTTTGGAAACCCCGTCTGACAGTCCCAAACCAAAAGCAAAAAGCGCTCCCAAAAAAGCGCCCGCCAAGCCGCGCAAAAAAGTCTAACTCATCTGGCTGGAGTCTTAACACATGACCTGTTCAGTCCGCACAATCCAACACGCTGCACTCGCCCTCGTGGCTGCGTTCTCACTCATGTCCGTATGCTGGAGCGCCGAGGAAGAGTTCGGCGAGTTCACCAAAAAAGTGGAGTCGTTCACCCTCGACAACGGCCTGACGATCATCCTTTACCCGCGCGGCGACGCACCCGTGATCTCCTGCGTGACCTATGTCAAAACCGGATCGACCGACGAATACGTCGGCATCACCGGCCTCGCGCACCAACTCGAACATCTCGCATTCAAAGGCACGCCCTTCGTCGGCACCAACGACTACGCAGCCGAAAAAGCAGCGCTTGCCGAGATCGACAAACTCTACGTCACAATCCAGGCGCTCGAACAAAAAGTCCCCGCCGACATGCGCGACGGTTTCCTCTCGCTGCTCGCCCAAGTCACCAGCACCGGCGCACGCGGAGTCGATCCGGCGCAGGCAGAAAAAGTGATGGAAAAGCAAGCCGCTGATCTGATGGCGAAGTGGCAGGCCGCCGGTGTGACGCTCAAAGACGCCGATAAAAAAACGCTCGTCGAACTCGTCAAAACGTACGCCGCGAAAGTCAAGGACGCTGAACAATACGTCGTCCAAAATCAGTATTCAAACTTGATCGACCGCGCGGGTGGAGTCGGCTTGAACGCGTTCACCTCGGATGATCGCACCGTCTACCACGTCTCGCTCCCGGCGAATAAATTGGAACTCTGGGCCGCGCTCGAATCCGACCGCTTCATGAACATCGTCCCGCGCCAACTCGAAAAAGAAAAGCAGGTCGTCCTCGAAGAACGCCGTATGCGCACCGACTCCAGCGCTTTCGGAAAGCTCTACGAATCATTCCTTGGCGTCGCGTTCCAGGCGCATCCGTATGGCACAGCCGTGATCGGCCATCGCAGCGACATCCTCGGCTACAACCGCGAAAAGATCATGAAGTTCTACCGCGAACATTACGTTCCGAGCGAAACCATTGTCGCGGTCGTGGGTGACATCGACGTCCCAGCGACGAAGAAATTGCTGACCGATTATTTCGGCCGCATCCCCAAAGCCAAAGGCCCGCCGCCCGCCGTCACAGTCGAACCACCGCAGGAAGGCGAGCGCCGTATCGAAGTCGAATTCCCGGCGCAACCCGTGATGATGATCGGCTATCACGTCCCCGAACGCAACCATCCCGACACGCCTGCGCTGCGCATGCTCAGCGAAATCGCCACGTCAGGCCGAACCTCGCGTTTGGAATCGCATCTCGTTAAACAGAAGAAGGCGAACAGCGTCGGCTCCTGGATCGGACCCGGTGACCGCTACCCGCGCCTGCTTCTCGTCACCGCCGAACCGCCCCAAGGTGGCAACACGACAGACCTCGAAAAGGTGGTCTTGGACGAGATCGAAAAATTGAAGACTGAAACGCCGAGCGCTGACGAAATGAAGCGCGTGATTACAGCGTACCGCTCGACTATTTTGCGCGGCATGAAATCGAATTTGAATCTCGCGCAGGAACTCGCCGATTACCAGGCCGTCAGCGGCGATTGGCGCAGCCTCTTCCGCGAAATTCAAGAGATCAGCGCGGTCAAGCCCGAGCAAGTAACTGCCGTCGCAAAGAAGTATCTGACCAAGCAAAACCGCACGATCGGCAAAGTCGTGCCGTTCGAAAAAGAAGCGCAGTAAATTGTTTTCAGGAGCGGCGGCAATCCTGCCGATGTGATGCGTGACATATCTCTACCAAGCGGTGGCCACTGTGCCGCCGCTTTTTATTTCGCATCCAATGTCGTCTACACTGAACGCCCCAGCACGATCTGGATCGTCGCCGTCGCCCACCGCTCGCGCCGCCCGGATTACTGGACGAAGCGTTTAAAAGACATTCCGTTGTAAACATTTTTATTCCACGATCACCGACTACTTGAAAATTGAAATCGTTTCATGCTTTAAATACTTTGGTTGTGCGTTACTGAGCACGACTACGAAAGATGTGCTTTTTACCTCGAAGAGGTCCAAGCCATTAGCCGGTGGTTGAGCGCAAAGCGCGATACGACCGGATGCGTATTCCAATGAACCCGCATCCCGGAGGGATGACAGCGGCGTGAGTAAAAATATGCTGTCATCCCTCCGGGATGGGGGCGTCGTGAAGGTTCCGGTGGTATCAGCCTCTGGCCTCAACCACCGGCTAATACTGATTTAAGTTTCTAACCGAAGATGTCGATACCTTAATCGGGGGGGCCATGTGGAGACTCGTCATGCCCAAGGCATTGACTATTACCTACACGATTTCCCGGGCCGAATTGAGGCGGCTGGAGAAACGCGAAAAGTCCGCTACCGTGCGTGCGCGGTTGACGCTCGTTCGGTTGACGCTTCATCGCACTGGGAGTTGTTGGCTGGACCAGCATCGCACGCGTGGTCCGGGCGCAAGTGCTGACGATCAAAACGCTGGACTACGTCACGGCCGCGCGAGCGTTAGGCGGAGACAGCTTCCGCATCATGTTCCTGCACGTGCTGCCGAATTGCTGGTCGCCGATCATCGTATTGGCGACGCTGTCGATTGGCGGAAATATTTTGGGCGAAGCGGGGCTCTCGTTCCTCGGCCTCGGAATCAAAGACCCCTTCCCAAGCTGGGGCGGAATGCTCTCGGATTCGAAGAGCTATTTCAAAGACCACTGGTGGCTCGCAGTCTTCCCGGGCATGGCGATTGTGCTGACAGTACTGTCGTTCAATTTGCTGGGCGACGGACTGCGGGACGCGTTGGATCCGAAGGCGAAGAAATAGTAGTACGTTTTTTCAGCCCCAAAGGGGCGGCATAATGTAGCCCAGGGCGTAAGCCCTGGGAATCGATAGGCGAATTGTTGAAGCCCTGAAAGGGCGACATAAATAGCTGGCGAGTCCAAAACCCACGCCATTTATTTCGCCCCCTTGGGGCTATCTATTCATCTCATGTCCAAACCTAGGGCTTACGCCCTAGGCTACATTATTTCGCCCCGTTGGGGCTGCCTCAATTATTTACCTTCCGTTTGAACTCCTGCGTCCGTTCCACTTCAACCGGTCCCTGTCGCGTTGCGCCACCGGGCGGACCGTAGCGCGTGGTGTTCTGGTTCTTGCTGCCGAAGACCATGACCAAAATCAGAATGATCGCAATGATCATCGCGACGAATCCGGTGATCTTCCAGAAGCTGTACGGTCGTGTGCCTGTCGCGACGCCGGATTGGCCGTTGACTTCGAACAGATAAGCCGTGTCGTTGTAGCGGTATGAGTTGATCCAGATCGGCAACAGAATGTGTTTGTACGTGATGCCGTTGTACGCCGTATTGATTTGTTTGACGCGTTGTTCGTCGCCGCCGATGAGGCGCGTGACTGAACCGTAGATGCTGTTATCGATGGTCTTCTTCGCGCTCTTCCAACCGTCTTCGAGTGAGACCGTGTAGCGTTCGGCGGCGAAACCGCTGAGGTATTCCGGCGTGAAATGTTTGCACGCTTTCAGATCGTAATCTTTGCTCTTGTCTTCTGTCTTTCCGGCCGCAACCAACACGTCGTCGAAGAAATCTTGATAGACGCCGGAGACGAATGTCCACGCCGTATGTCGAACCTGGCGCGTCTTCGTGACCGTCTGACCGTTCTCGGTTTCCGTGTATGTTTCGGTCGTGTAGTAATAGTCGCCGCGTTCGCCGGACCAGTTGCTAATCGTGTGCGAATCGTACGTCCAGAATGGCTTGTACACGCCTTGAAACGATTTCAAATGCGCATCGCTTTTCAGCGCACCGGGAGCGAACCAGAGCGAGCCGAGCCACTCGGCGAATTTGCTTTCGGCTTGCTTTTGCGTGATCGCGAACGGGACCAGCGCTTCGGGCGTGATGACTTCTTTTCCCGGCGCGGCTTTGTCGTCGTCGGTGATCATCGGCGAGCCACAATAAGGGCACTTCGTCGAACGCACATTGGCGTCGAGCTGAATCTGCGCGGCACAGCTGGGACACTTGGCGTCGCGGCGGTCGGCTGGAGGCGCGCCGAAACCGGTGGATTTCGGTTTAGCGAGATACTCGTTGTAGCTGTATTCGGTGATCTCGTCGGCCGTCTGCGGAATCTTCTCAACCGTGCCGCATTGTGGACACTTCAACGCGTCTTGCCCTGGGGCGAAATGCAGATCGGCGCCGCAGCCTTTGCACGGAAATTTCCTGTCCTTCACCGCGCTCATGCCCGGACCCTGAATCACATCCGGTGTCTTCGCCGGAGGGGTGTTCGAGGCGTCAGTTGTGCTGGTTGGAACGCCTTGTTCCGGGACTGGAGCGGGCGCCGGAACCGGAGCCGGGGCGTCGGGGGCGGAGGGCTTGCCGAATTTGATGTCTGCCATGGGTTTTGAGCGTCTGGGGTTTTTGAATAGTGATAAGAACCCATTTGTCATTAGTTATTTGGCAATAGTCATTTGTTAATTTTGAACGCTCGCAAGCGCACAGTAGCCGCACAGGGAGCACCGAAATGACAAATGACTAATGACAAATAACTAATGACAAATGGCCGTTAAAGTACGTTAGTCTTTACAACTTCGCGAGCAGTTCCTTCTTCTTCTCATCAAACTCAGCCTTCTCGATCAAGCCGGCATCGAAGAGCTTCTTGAGCTGACCGAGCTTGGCCATCACATCGTCACCGGCTGCTACGGCAGCGACAGGCGCTGCTGCGGGAGCGGCGGCTGGTGCGGCCTGCGGCGGCGGCTGTTGAGCGGCCCACGCGGCTTGGTTCATTTGATTGACCATCATGCCGCCCATGCCCATGCCGGCACCCATGCCCATACCCATACCGGCCATGCCGCCGGGTTGTTTGGCTGCGTCGCCGATGGCGTTGGCGACTTGGAATTGCGTGAACTTGTTGAGATCGCCGAGCGCACCCATTTCGGAGCGCTTGTCCATCGCGGCTTCGACTTCGGGCGGGACGGAAATGTTGGAGATAATGAAATGCGTCAATGTCAAACCGTGCGACGCGAAATCAGCCGTGATGTCTTTGGTCAACGACGTGCCGAGGGTGCGGTAGTTGGCGGCAAGGTCGAGCGCCGGAATCTTCGCGGTGCCGAGGGCTTGGGCAAACGACTGCAACAACATGTCGCGCAGGTAGTCGGACAATTCGTTGGTTTCGAACAGACCATCGGTCCCGACGATGTCCTTGAGGAACAAGCCGGGGTCGGTGATTTGAATGGAGTAGGAGCCGAACGCGCGGAGGCGGACGACGCCGAAATCCTGATCGCGCATCATGATCGGATTCTGCGTACCCCACTTCATGCCGGTGAATTCGCGCGTGTTAACGAAATAGACTTCCGACTTGAAGGGCGACGCGAAGCCGTACTTCCAGCCGAGGATCGTCGAGAGGACCGGCGTGTTCTTGCCGTCGATGGTGTACATGCCTGGTGCCATGACGTCGGCGATTTTACCCTGCAGCACGAAGACGGCGGCCTGTCCTTCTCGGACAGTCAGCTTGGCACCATTCTTGATTTCGTTCTGGTGCACGGGAAAACGGTAGACCATCGTCTCACGCGAGTCGTCCAGCCACTCGATGATTTCAATAAACTGCGATTTCGCCCAATCCATTAAACCCATGTTCTGCCTCCTGTGTTCGCTGCTGTTTAACTGCTGTAAAATCGTCTCATGCTTAGACGGTCAGACTTCTACAACCTTGGATGAATAACGGCAAATCCAGAATTCTATTCAACCAAATTCAATAACGCTTCCAATCTTTCTTCGCGGTCCGCCGGATCCTCGCCAACAAGCGTGATGTGGCCCAATTTCCGACCCGGTTTCGGAGCCTTTCTATAAAGGTGGAGATGCGCGCCGGGAACGGCCAGCACGTCTTTCGTTTCGGGCACTTTTCCAATCAAATTGATCATCGCTGTAAAACCGAGCGGCTGCGTTGAACCGAGCGGCAGGTTCAATCCGGCGCGCAGATGGTTTTCGAACTGGCTGGTTTCCGCGCCTTCGATCGTCCAGTGTCCGGAATTGTGGACGCGACACGCCATTTCATTGGCGAGCAGTTTACCGTGCGATTCGAAGAATTCGATGGCCAACACACCAACATAATTGAGCGCGTTCATGACACGCATGGCTTTGTCTTCAGCGTCGGGTTGTTGCAACGGCGAAATGTGCGGTGCGGGTGCGCGCGAAATGCGCAGGATGCCGCCGCGATGGATGTTTTCGACGAGCGGATAAAACGCGGAGTCACCATCACGGTTGCGAACAGCGAGGATCGAGACTTCGCGGTCGAATTTAACGAAACCTTCGAGAATCAAATTCGCCCCACCGAGCGCAGTGAAGGCTGCATCGATCTGATCAGCGCTTTCGATGACGAACTGGCCTTTGCCGTCATAGCCCATGCGGCGCGTTTTTAAAATCGCTGGGAGACCGAGTTCGTCGGCTGCTGCGCGAAGTTCATCGAGTGAGTCTACTTTGCGGAACGGCGCGGTGTCGATGCCGAGTGAGTTGAAGAATGTTTTTTCGACGAGACGATCCTGGGACGCTTCGAGCGCGGCGGGTGGCGGGAAGACGTGCGGGACGCAGTCGCTCAAGAGGCGCGCGGTTTCGATGGGGACGTTTTCGAATTCGTAGGTAACCGCATCGAGACCTTGCGCGAATTTTTTCAATGCGTCCACGTCGCGATAATCCTCGGCGTGTTGCTCGGCCAGATCGTTTGCCGGGCCTTTGGCGGTCGGATCGAAAAAGCGGAAACGCAATCCGAGCGGATAGCCTTGCAACGCCAGCATCCGGCCCAATTGCCCTGCGCCTAATACTCCAATTTTCATGCACTCTCCGGTCGTCAAAATGGTTCGCGTTTCAGGATGGATTACTGTTTTCTTGGATCAGGATTTTCGAGAACGGTATTGGTTTGATCGGCTCTGAATTTCTTCAGCGCTTCAGCGAATTGGGGGTGCTTTCCGCCGAGGATCGAGGCGGACAAAAGCGCGGCGTTGATGGCTCCGGCTTTGCCGATGGCCAGCGTCGCGACCGGAATTCCGGCGGGCATTTGGACGATCGATAGCAGCGAATCGATGCCTTTGAGCGTCTTCGATTCAACGGGGACACCGAGGACTGGAAGATGTGTTTTTGCGGCGGCCATTCCGGGCAAGTGCGCAGCTCCACCTGCTCCGGCGATGATGACTTCGAGTCCCCGCGCGGCGGCACTGCCCGCGTACTCAAAGAGGAGGTCGGGGGTGCGGTGCGCGGAGACGACACGCGCTTCGTATGGGACGCCCAATTTATCGAGCGTGTCGGCAGCGTGGGACATTGTTTCCCAGTCCGATTTCGAGCCCATAATAAGTCCGACAAGCGGTTGCATTAAATTGGTTCTCTCGCTGTGCGCGTAATTAGGGACATGTGTAATTCTCTATATCCTAAAGTAGTGCGAGGAAGTTCCAAGTTAAAGTTGAATGAAATGGCGTCGAGCGGCTCTTGAAGTGTGCGCGTGTGCGCTGTACAACGCAGAGATCATGACACGACGCGAAGCGATTGTTACGTTTTTGGGAGCATCCGCGACTCTGTTGCCGGGATGCGGCGAGCCACCGGCACCCGCACTTGCAGGCGAAATCATCGGTGCATCGGATGCGGTCGGTCATCGGATCCGCGACGGGTTCAGGCCCGAACCTGCTCCCGGCGCATGGCGGGATGTCGAAGTCCTGATCGTCGGCGGCGGAATCGCGGGGTTATCGGCGGCGCGGAAATTAAAGCAGGCGGGGCGCACTGATTTTGTGCTGCTTGAATTGGAACCCGAAGTGGGCGGGACGTCGCGCTCTGGGACATCGCCGGTTGTTGCGTATCCGTGGGGCGCGCATTACATCCCGGCTCCGCACAAAGAAAATGTGCCGCTCGTGGAATTGCTCAGCGAGATGGGCGTGATCGAAGGGTCGGACGCGCACGGCGAGCCGATCATTGCCGAGCAGCATTATTGCCGGGATCCTCAGGAGCGAATTCACTTCAAAGGAAAATGGTACGAGGGGCTGTACCTGCGCACGGGAGCGAATGCGGACGATCTGCGGCAGTTCGCTGCGTTCAAAAAAGAGATCGCATATTGGGCCGAATGGCGCGACGGAAAGGGCCGCCCGGCTTTTTCGATTCCAGTCGCGTTGGGGTCGGACGATCCAGTGGTGCGGGACCTCGACCGATTGTCGATGGCGGATTGGATGGCATCGAAAGGCTTCACGTCAGCGCGCTTGAAGTGGTACGTAGAGTACGCATGCCGGGACGATTACGGCGCGATGCTGGGACTGACCAGCGCGTGGGCGGGGTTGTTTTATTTTGCGTCGCGTGCGAACAAAGGGGGCGAAGACGCGCAGGAATTGATCGTCTGGCCCGAAGGAAACGGTCGCTTGGTTTCCCATCTGCGCAAGACGGTGAACGACCGGATTCGGACGGGTGTGGCGGTGGTGGACATTGTTCCGATTGAAGCAGAAAAGGCGACTCGCGCGGACGTTTTTGCATTCGACACGAAGACGAATGAAGCGCTGGGATTTCGTGCGAAGCATGTCATCTTTGCGGCTCCTCAATTTATGACGCGGGCATTAATCCGACCGTTTCGAGAGACACCCCCGGCGCACATAAAAGACTTCGAATACGGCGCGTGGATGGTGGCGAATCTGCATCTGTCGAATCATCCCAACACAACGAGCGGCTATCCGATGTGCTGGGACAATGTGTTGTATGAAAGCCCGTCGCTGGGCTACGTGACGGCGACGCATCAGACCGAGCAGGACCGTGGCCCGACGGTGCTGACGTATTATTATCCACTGTGCGACGCGGACCCGAAGCAGTCGCGAGCGAAGTTATTGGCGGGAGATTGGAACGCGTGGTCGAGCGTGGCGCTGACTGATTTGAAGCGGGCACATGGGAACATCCGGGCGCTAACCGAGCGGCTGGACGTAATGCGTTGGGGCCATGCAATGATCCGTCCGCACCCGGGATTTGTGTGGGGCGGAGCGTTAGAGAAGGCGCGGCAGCCGTTCAAGAATATCCATTTTGCGAACACGGATTTGAGCGGCGTGGCGTTGTTTGAAGAAGCGTTTTATCACGGCAATCGCGCGGCGGGAGAGGTGCTGTCACGGCGCGCGATGTAGAGCGTTCATGAGCCGCGCGCGCAAGCAAGCGGCCAAGATCGATTGACTCTATTGGTAATTGCCGCTTGCTGGCGCACGCGGCTCTTGAGATTGAACCCTTACCAAACATAGCCGTTATTTTGTCGGTTGTCCGGAGACCGGTGGTTTCGGGCCGAGGGGTTTGGGTGGGGCGAGTTGTTCGTCCGGCTCAGTCCATTGAATTTTCCACGCGCCTTTTTCTTGGGTCGCCTTTTGCGTGATGCTCTTGGCCGTGTCGGATGCGGCATCGTAATAGTCAATTTCGAAGTTGGCTTTGTCGCCGTCAATGGTTGTTTTCTTGATAATGAAATCAGCGAAGGAGACTGAGCGAATAAGTTCGCATTCTTCGCACGTGAGCTTGCCAGCGGTTTCGATGGCTTCGGCTTCGAGGACGGATGCTCCGAGTTTTTTCGCGTCACGCGTGCGGACCGCGGCGAGGAATTGGGCCAGTGCGCCGGCCGGGCCGTCGTCGCCGATCTTGGGTTCTTTGGGGAACGTGCCGTCGATTTTTGCTTTGACGCGCTTCAGAACGGCTTCCATTTCTTTGGCGGTTACCAAATCGGCGTATTCGGTGACAAGTGCCCTGTAGGCCGTGTCGGCTTGCGGCAAATCCTTCACGATGTATTCGCTGCAACAGGCAATGTTCTTCAGGATTTCGGGGCGGACGCGGCTCTTGGGGAGGCGCTGTTTGATCCACGTTGAGAATCCGAACGCGCGGAGGTAGTCGCGTTCTTTATCCATCATGGCATCGACCAATTTGTCGGCAGCTTCTTGAGCTTCATCTTCAAGCGGACAGGCGGCAATGAACTTCTTGACGTTATCGACGGCATCGTCCCATTTTTTGTGTTCGATAAAAACATCGGTAAGCGACGCGTAGGCGGAGCGAGTTTCGAGCGCTTCGCCGTATTCGGCGATCAGCTTTTTACAGACTTTTTCAACGCTGTCAAAGTCGCCTTTTTGGGCGAGCATTTCGGCCTGTAATTTCAACGCGGCAGGGGCCAAGCGACAGTCGCGACCACCGGATTCGAAAGCGTTCTGCGCGGCTTTCAGTGCGTCATCGAAGCGGCGGATGTTGGTGTAAGCCTGGGAAAGTTCAAGGTAGATCGCAGCGCGGGCGACGGGGCCGGGCGGCGGCGTGGCTTTCAAGTCAGCTTCTTTTTTGACGATGGTTTTATTCGAATCTTCGAGCTGCCCCATCAAGGTTTGGATGGACTGAACGGCCTGTGACGCGTTCTGTCGGAGTTCGGGTTGGCCGACGTACGTGGCGACGCCGATCCAGGCTTTGCGCACTTCTTCGAGCTTGGGAATGGTCAACTCGCCGGTCAGGGCTTTGCCTTGAATCGCGTTGGCTTCCTGAAACAACTGCATGCCGCGCTGTTCGATTTGAGTCTTCACGTCCTTCGCGCACTTGACGAGTTCGGCGTTCGGGGCATTCAAAAATTGGTTCATCGACCGGTAGGCCATGGCGCCCTTGGTGACGAGAACTTTCGCGGCTGCATCGCGTTTGGCTGCGTCGCCATCGCGCATGGCGGTCAACAGCATGAGCATTTCTTCGCCGGGATTAGCAGGCGGCTTGGGCGTGACGGTGATGCTCGGCGCTGCGGTCGTCGCCGGTTTAGTGGGAACAGGGTTTGGATTGGGCGTGACGGGCGGATTGATCGTGGGCGGAGGCGTGGGTTTTGGCGGCGTGGGTGGCGTGACAGGTTCGCCCGCGCGCAACGGCGATCCCAGCACGACAAGCGACAAGCTAAACGCGGCAATTGAGAGGTTCTTCATGGTTTAATCCGAGAGAAATAATACTAACTGGGTCATTCAGGCGATGAGAGAAATTCGGCTCAGCAACACTTGCCTTCAGGCAACAAAAAACCCGCATTGCGCAGAACGCTTTCCAACGCGCTGCCCGTGACCGACTTTTCGTCGAACGTGACTTCAGCGCTGTGGTCATCCAAGGATGTGATGACTTTGACGACGCCTTTGGTATTGAGCAACGCCGTGCGAACTCGCCCGGCACACCCGACGCACTGCATGTCGCTGACAGCTATTCGTTGAGTGATCATGACTGCCGCAAACTCCTTCCGCCCCATTGACCGCATTGTAACGCGGAGGGGCGCATTGAGTCAATTGAGACATCGATTTTTATCGGTGCTTAAAAAATACAATAGCGCTGAGCGAGCGGGAGGACGTTAGTCGGCTCGCATTTCAAATGTTCGCCGTCTGCGACGACCGCATATGTTTCGGGATCGACTGTGATTTTGGGAAGCGCGTCGTTGAGTTTCATGTCGCGCTTGGTGAGGCCTCGGCAGCGCTTGACCGGCGAAAGCGTTTTGGTCAGGCCGTACGTTTGGGCGGTGCCGGATTCGACTGAGAGTGCGGAGACGAACGCGAGACTCGTGGCTCCGGCGGCTTTGCCGTAGGCTCCGAACATCGGGCGCATGATGTAGGGCTGGGGCGTGGGAATCGAGGCGTTCGCGTCGCCCATCTGCGCCCAGGCGATGAAGCCGCCTTTGAGAACCATTTCGGGTTTGATGCCGAAGAAGGCCGGTTTCCACAGGACAAGGTCGGCGAGTTTGCCGACTTCAATCGAGCCGATTTCGTGGCCGACTCCGTGCGCGATGGCGGGATTGATCGTGTATTTCGCGACGTAGCGTTTGATGCGGAGATTGTCGCTGCCGGCCTTTTCGCCGGGAAGCGCGCCGCGTTGTTGCTTCATTTTATGAGCGGTCTGCCACGTGCGGGTGATGACTTCGCCGACGCGGCCCATAGCCTGGCTGTCGCTGGAGATCATGCTGATGGCGCCGAGGTCGTGCAGGATATCTTCGGCTGCGATGGTTTCGCCACGGATGCGGCTTTCGGCGAACGCGACGTCTTCAGGAATTTTCGGATCGAGATGATGGCAGACCATCAGCATGTCGAGATGTTCGTCGAGCGTGTTAATCGTGAATGGGCGCGTCGGGTTTGTGGAGCTGGGCAAGACGTTGAGTTCGCCGCAGACGCGGATGATGTCGGGCGCGTGCCCACCGCCCGCGCCCTCCGTGTGGTACGTGTGGATCGTGCGGCCTTTGAATGCGGCTATGGAGTCGGCGACGTAACCGGATTCATTGAGCGTGTCGGTGTGGATCGTGACTTGGACGTCGTGCTTTTCAGCAAGCGAAAGACAGCAATCGATCGACGCGGGCGACGTGCCCCAATCTTCGTGGAGCTTCAAGCCAATCGCTCCGGCGCGGATTTGATCTTCAAGTCCTTCGGGTAAAGCGGTGTTGCCTTTGCCGGTGAAACCGAAATTCATCGGAAAACCGTCGGTGGCTTGGAGCATCAATTCAAGATGCCTGGAACCGGGCGTGCACGTCGTTGCGCACGTGCCGGTGGCGGGGCCGGTGCCGCCGCCGATGAACGTCGTGACGCCGCTGGCGAGCGCTTCGAAAATTTGCTGCGGACAGATGTAATGGATGTGCGAATCGATCCCGGCGGCGGTGACGATCATGCCTTCGCCGGCGATGGCTTCGGTCGTGACGCCGAAGATCATGCCGGGCGTGACACCGGCCATGACGTCGGGATTGCCCGCTTTACCGATCCCAGCGATGCGACCATTTTTGATGCCGATGTCGGCTTTGTAGATGCCGGTCCAATCGATGATCAGGGCGTTGGTGATGACGCAATCAAGCGCGTCTTTGTCACCGACTCCAGCGGCCTGGCCCATGCCTTCGCGCAGAACTTTTCCGCCGCCGAATTTGCATTCGTCGCCGTAGACGGTGCAGTCGCGTTCAACTTCAGCGATCAAATCAGAATCACCGAGTCGAACGGTGTCGCCGGTGGTGGGTCCGAAAATATCGGCGTAATGGCTGCGTTTCATCACATGGCTCATGAAGCGATCATCCTGAAGTCTAAGTTTACGCTACTGTCTCAAGCAGACTGGTTAAGAGTATACAAAACAAATTTGGATGCAAAAACAAGGCCACGAATTCATGTTCGGGGTTTCACCTTCATGCCGTGATTTCCTTCGCCTCGGGCGATTTGAGCAACGGCGCGAGGGGCAGGAAGATGAATTGAATCAGCACGATGGCGGAGCCGGGCGGAACGTTAAGCGCGTAGGACGCGTAGACGCCGAGTTCGAAACTAACGAAGCCAATCAGTGCAGCGAAGGCCATCGCAGGGCCGAGGCGTTTGCAGACACGCAGCGCGACGGCTCCGGGGAGAATCAAGGTGGCGCTGACAAGGACGATGCCGACAACACGCGAAGAAACGGTGACGGTGAGGACGAGGAGCATGATGAAGGCGTAATGGATCGGCCCGGCACGGACGCCGCTGACTTCAGCGAGGCGCGCATCGAAGGCGTAGAAGAGCAGCTCTTTTTTAAACGCGATTAATAAAAATAAAACGGCGGCGAGCACAACAGCGAGCAAGGTGATGTCGGTCCAGCCGATGTTCAACATGCTTCCGAACAAGAAGACATCGACGGACGGAATGGTTTGGGGCGAGCGGTTGTGACGGAGCTTAATCAGCAGAGCACCGAGAGCCATGCAGACGGAGAACGCGATGCCGATGACGCTGTCTTCGCCGAGCTTGTCGAGGCCTTCGGGACGGCGCGTCATATAGCCGATCAAGGCTCCGAGCGCGACCGAAAAGGCGAGTGTGGCGATCTGAACTTCGGGGCTGTAAAAGCCAGCGGTGCTCATCACGAACAATGCGAGACCCATACCGCCATAGGACGCGTGGGCAATGCCGTCGCCGATGAAGGCCATGCGTTTTAGCACGACCAGCGGCGAGAGGCAGGCGCAGCAGACGCCGGTCAAGGCACCCGCAATGAGCGCGTTTTGAATCAGCGGTGTGTGGAGCACGAGTTCGTAAAACGACATGACGGATTCACCAGTTTCTAAGCGCGATTAATGTCGTCGATCAACAGGCGCAGCTTGCCGAAATTGCGACGGTTGAAGGGCAGCGACAATCTGGGCAACGCGAGCAGATCGGGCTCGCTGCCTTCTTCCGGGAACGCGTCGCATTCGGTGATACGGCCTTTTCCGGCGAACAGCATCGACGCGTAGGTATCGTTGAAGCGTTCGATGGCTTCCTTCGGCACGCGGCTGGACATGCGCAGGACGAGCGTGTCTTTGACGTAGCGCATGGAGTGGTAGCGCGAATAGAAGCGCGTGATTTCATCGGCGGCCCAGATCGGGTCGTCGGTGATTTTGAAGAGCTGCATGTCGTCTTCGGAAATCAGGCCTTGTCCGAGCAAATGATCGGCGACATAGTCGGCCCATTCGCGCCAGTAGTCGCCACCTTTTTTATCGATGAAGACGATGGGATAGAGCGACGATTTTCCAGTTTGAATCAGCGTCAGCGTTTCAAACATTTCGTCGTGAGTGCCGAAGCCGCCGGGGAAGAGCGCGATGGCGGAGGCTTCTTTGACGAAGCAGAGCTTTCGCGTGAAAAAGTAGCGGAAGTTGATCAGCTTTTTGTCGCCATCGATGTACGGATTGGAGCGCTGTTCGAAGGGGAGTTTGATGTTGACGCCAAAGCTGTTTTCGCGACCGGCACCGGCTTGCGCGGCTTCCATGATGCCGGGGCCTGCACCAGTGATGATCATGAAATTGCGTTTAACCATTTCTTCGGCGAAGTGCTTGGCCTGTTGGTATTCGGGATCGGTGACGGGCGTGCGCGCGGAACCAAAAACGGTGACTTTGCGGCGTTCACGATAGGGGCGGAAGACATTGAAAGCGTAGCGGAGTTCGCGGAGCGATGCGGCGAGGATTTTCATGTCGCCGCGTGTGCTGCCATCGCGGACCATGCGCAACGCCGTCATCATGATGTCGGAGATCAAATCATGGCCGGGGTGTTCGCCCTGCATCGCGATGAGCTCGTTGACTTTTTCTTCAAGCGCTTGAATCGACGGTGCGGGCTCGACGAGTTTGACTTCGGAGGCGCGGTGTGCCTTCGCGCGTTCGGTGCTGAGCAAACTAGCTGGCGGCTGCGTTTCGAAAAATGACTCGGGCGGTGGAGGCGGCGTGGGTGAAACGGTTTCAGGTTTTACCGGCAGCGAAACAGCACCGGGTTCCTGTGGCGTGGAAGGTTCAGAGACCGCTGGAATTGCTGGGACGGGGCTGGCCGAATCGAATGTGGGAAAACCGCGCAGATTGGTCAGTCGGCGGGTCGTCTTTCCGCTGGGACGAGAATCAGAAGAATCGGGCATTCGGCTTAACCTGTGAAAAAGATAATATGAGCAATTACGCGATTCACGCGTGACGTTTCATCTATATCGTACCAGCCTGCTGCTGCGAATTCTACCGTTTCGGTCTTAATTCCGTCGGATCGGTTTTCGCGCTGCTCGTTTCGTCGGAGACCGTGCGGCGGACGGTACGCTCAGCAGGGGCAAAAACGTCAGAATTGGTCGTCGTTCCCGCAGGCGATACTGCGCCTGCTGATTTCAACGGTGCAGATTCCGACGCGCCTGTTTCCGGCGTCACCTTTTTCGGATCGCCGCCGTGCTGGATGTATTTCTGATAGTAGTCCGCAGCCTTCACCGGGTCTTTCAAATAGTAATCGTAGAGCACGGCGACGTTGTAATACGCGCGGGTGAATTCGGGATCGATGGCGATGGCTTTGAGATATTCTTCGAGCGCGTCTTTGTAGCGTGAGCGCTTGCGGAACAAGACACCTCGACCGATCAGAGCAGACGTGTTTTGCGCGTTCAAACGCAGCGTGATGTCGTACTCGTCCTGCGCTTCGGAGAAGCGGTTGCCGTCGGCGAGCAGGTTGCCACAGTTGACGTGCGCGGCTTCGTCTTTAGGCAGCAGCGTGATGATTTCCTGATAGAGCTTCAACGCTTCGTCGCGGTCTTGTGATTTCGCGGAAGTCTGGAGCAATTCGGCGATGTTGCGCCGGGCGTCGATGTCAGAAGGCTTCATGACCAGAATTAATTTGAAGTTGTCGAGAGCTTTGGCGGTGTCGCCTTTCTTAAGATACATGTCCGCAGCGCGGCGGTAGCCTTCGGGGTCGCCGCCTTTGCCGGCCATTTCATTGTATTTGATGGCGTCGGCATTTCTGCCGTTGGCGTCGTATTCCTCGGCAAGATGCTTGAGCGCTTCGGCGCGTTCTTTGGCCATGCGGTCGTCGTTACCGGAGATATTGAGGACGCGGTTCCAGGTGTAAATGGCTTTCGTGTGTTGCTTGTTGTCGGAGTAAAAGCGACCAGCGGGGATGAGCAATCTGAGTTCAGACGGATGCTTTTCAATCTGCGCTTCGAGGTCGGAGATGGCCGCGTTCTTATTGCCCATATCCCACATGACTTTTACCGCTTTTGTGAGATCGTCGATGTTGCCGCCGTTTTCCGATTCCAACGCGACGATGCGTTCGTAGACACCCAGCGCGGCGGTCTTGTTGTTCAAATCACGGTAGAGGTCGGCGAGCATGCGCAGCGCTTCGACGTCGAGCGGCTTGAGGTGCGTGTAATCGTTCAACGGTTGCAAGGCTTCGTCGCGGCGATTTTGACCGAGCAAGACTTTGGCGAGATTAACGTATGCGACGTCCAGATTCGGATCAGCGGCGATGGCTTTTTTGTATTCTTCCACAGCCTCATCGTAGTTGTTTTGGGTGGCGTGAAGCGTGGCGAGGTTGTGATGCGCTTTGGCGTCGTTAGGAAAGACGCGCAAGGTTTCGCGGATGTGGCGCTCAGCTTCGGAGAAGTTCTTGGATTGCAGAAGCATTTCACCGAGGCGGCGGTGAATCTCGCCGTCGTTGGGCTGCAGTTGCAAGCAGCGCTTGAAATGGAGCATGGCCTTGCCTTGGAAGCCGGGGATGTCGGAGTAGAGCATGCCGGTGCGACGGCGGATGTCGTGCTCGGGCGGAGTGCTGAAATAAGGGTCTGGATTGGATTTGACTTCACCGTCGCGACGGGCTTGTTCGACGATGCGTTCGCGCAGGTTAAGGACTTCCTGCCACGAGATTGCAGCTTCGCGTTTGATCAGCGCTTCGTCGTAGGCTCGGGCGATTTCGACGCGGTACCGCAGGTTGTCGGGATCGATGCGGGTGAGACGTTCGTAGAGTTGGATGATGCGGGGCTTGTTGCGTTTAGCCTCGGCATCGCGCAGTGCTTCTTCCTGCAAATCTTTGTCGGATTGATCGAGCTCAGCGGCTTCGAGGCGCGTCTTGGCGGCGAGGTCGGCCTGACCCATTTTGTCTTGCAACCGAGCCATGAGTTTCGGAACTTCAGCCATGTCGGGGTTTGCAACTCGCAGGAGTCCCAGCGTGGCCAATGCGCCCGAAGAATCGTTCATCAAGTCCTGGCATTTGGCTTTGAGAATCTGGACATCGGCACGACCATCTGCCGCTGATTCAGCTCCGAGCAGAGCGCTGATGGCTTCGCTGTAAAGGCCTTGAGCTTTGAGGCAGAGCGCGAGGTCGTAGGCGGCTTCCTCCTTATAGGTTGGGCGCGGCGTGTCGTCTTCGGTGATTTTCTGATTGGGCAGAATGTTGTCGAGCAGGCCGATATTGGTTTGCTTGGCGACGGCCGCGGGTGGCGGCGTGTACGGGGGAATGTTTTGGAGCGCGGTGCGGCAGACATCTGCTGCTTCGCCGTAACTGCGCTGAGCGTACAACAGGCGGGCTTTGGCCAGGTACGCGGGAGTGTATTCTTTGTCTAGTGCGATGGCTTCGTTGAAGTCTTCGAGCGCCAATCCGGTCTTGTTCAATCCAGCGTGCGCTTCGCCGACGCGCATGCGAATGCCTGCGTCGTCGGGGCTGAGCTTCTGAGCCTTTTCCAATTCTTCGAGCGCACCATGGTAACGTTCTTCGAGCAGGTAAAGTCGTCCGACATTGTGATGCGGTTCGCTGAGTGTTCCGTCGAAATCGATGGAGTCGAGGAAGCAGCGTTTGGCGAGCGAGTACGAGCCTTTCTTCATCAGCAATTCGCCAATGGCGTTGTAGGCGACGGCATCGCGCGGATTGACTTTTGTGGCGCGTGAAAGGTCGGTGAGTTTCTGATAGAAAGCGGCTTCGCTGCGTGTGAGTTTTCGGCCGCCGCGATCAACGAACTTTGAAGGCGGCAAAAAGGGCACGATGCCGCGAATGGAATCGGGAACATCATCAACAACGCAGCCGGTCAGGGCAAGCAATGCAATGCCGAGGAGCGCGGTGTGGAGGAGGCGTGTCTTCATAGAATTCATGCGTAAAGGACGTTATAAGCCCACGAGCCTTTAAATTAAAGCGAGAAGTTTTAGAAAATGGCTGGGCGTCCCATCACGCCGGGTCAGGCTCCGTCGTCAGTTCCTGTCCGGCGGGAACGGCGGATTGCAGTTCGTCGGTTTTGGCGTAGATCAAATAAAGGTTGCGGACATAAATGAACCAGCCGAAGGATTGGCCGAGCAAGCCGATGGGGTCGCGTCGCCAGGCGAAATAGACTAGGAGCATGGAAGCTCCAGCCAGACTCATCCACCAGAATGCAGGCGGGACGACAGATTTCTTTTCCTTTTCGCTGGCGAGAAGTTGCACGACCATGCGGCCGGTGAAGAGAACTTGTCCGAGCAATCCGAGGAAGACCCAGACGACGCCTTCGGGAGAAGTGATGTTGAGGACTTTTTGCCACGTGGCGCGGGTTCGGCCTTCCTTATAGTAGAGCTGCGTGAATTCGTCGGGCGTGTAATCGATGGGCTTGCCGTCTTTCGTCACGACACGGTAACGCAGCGCACCGCTTTTGGTTTCGAAGATCGAAACGCTGTCTTTGGCGTTGGACAAGGGAGCCTTGATTTCAACTGATTTTTCGGGCGCGGAGTCATTCTTGGACAAGACGATGTTGCCGACCCACGCGGCGATGGCGAGTAGGATGGCGATTTCAACAATAAAGGTCCATCGTTTCTTCACGTCTGTCCTTTCGACGACTACGTACGTTTTTTGTTGGACGGGCTTACAGCCCGCCTGTATTGAAGCTCGGAATGTGAAACAGACGGGCTATAAGCCCGTCCTACTATTTAAATCAATGTGGCATTTTCGTTACAGTTCCGGGCACAATGGGTGTGTGCGAATCGGCACTGGCGACGGCGGCGAAGCAGAGCGCGAGGCTTTTGAGGTTCTCGCGAGCGTTGTTCGACGGCTCACGTCGCTCCTCGATTGCGCACAACAATTCAGCCATTGTACCGTGAAAACCGGCTTTGAACCACGTCCCTTTTAACGCAGCTTTTCCGGAGCCTTTCGCGGTCTGGACGGTCACGCGCTGCTTCGTCAAATTGGGCCCGGAACTCGTGAGCGTTCCTCGCGATCCCACGACGATGGTCTCGTCGCGCTGGCCGATCTGTGTGTCAGCGTCGAAGAGCAACGACGCGTGGGCGTTTTCGTATTCAACGGTGGCGTGAGCCAGCAAGCCCGGCTTGGCGCGCTGGGTCTTCGTTCGAGTGACTGACGCGTTGACACGCAGCGGCGTTTGGCCGCGCATGAAACAGGTCAACATGTCGAACCAATGAATCGCGAAGTCATAGAGGATCACGTGTTTGATCGAATCGAATGGCGTGCCGGCGATCCAATTGTGGTCCCATTGGATGGTGGCGTGTGCGGCTGTGACGTCGCCGATGATGCCGCGTTCGATCGCTTGGCGCATGTAAGAAAAATGCGGCGCCCAACGACCGTTTTGATTGACGGCGAGTTTGACGCCGTGTTGTTCAGCGAGCGTGCAGAGCCGTTCGCCGTCATGCAGATCAAGGACAAAAGGCTTCTGGCTCAGGACGTGCTTTTTCATCGAAAGCGCGGCGGCGATGATCGGGACGCGTTCGGCGGGATGCGTGGCGATGTCCACGACGGCGATGTCGTCGCGTTCGAGGAGGTCGAGGTATTCGGTGTAGATGTCGGCTTTGGGATAGAACTGGCGGCGGCGTTCTTTGGCGCGAATTTCATCCGTGTCGCAAACGGCGACGACGCGGAAGCCAGCGGCTTTGTACGCCGCGAGATGTTTTTCGGTGATCCCGCCGCAGCCGATCAAGCCGATGGCGGGATTGTATGACTTTGGATTGCGCGGTTGGAACGGAATCATGGGAGCGGTGATCTTTTTCAACGCGCCCGCGATGGTGCCTTCGTATGCGCGTTTTTTATCGCGGCTGGCCATGGGTGGCTCCCGTTGTGACGCTCTATTTCTTCGCCTTCTTCTTCGCCGCAGCCTGCTTGTCGCGGTAATCCGCTTCGAGATCGTCAAGTCGTTTACGCGCAGAGTAGCGGGCGGTCATGCCCAGTTTGGCGATGAAAAGAATCCCGTCGAGGTGATCGGTTTCGTGCTGACACGCTCGGGCGAGGAGGTCGCGGCAATCGAAGGAGACGGGCTGGCCGTGCAAATCGACGCCGGTGCAGGTCAGCGCTTTGGCGCGTTTGACTTTTCCGCGAACCTCGGGAATCGAGAGGCAGCCTTCTTCATCGAGGTCGCTGCCCGCGAGGTTTTCGAGCACGGGGTTGAAGATTTCACGGAAGCCAGTTTTGTCTTTAGAAACGTCGATGACGAACAGACGCAAGCCGACGCGAACTTGTGGAGCCGCCAAGCCGACGCCTTCGTTGGCGTACATGGTCACTTTCATGCGTTCGACGAGTTCGGGGAGGTTCCATTCGCCCGCTTGCCCGGCTTTCAATTCGGCTTCCGTCACCGGGCGCATGACCTGATTCAAAAAGGGGTCGGGGTACAGCACTAATTCCATCGCCTGCGGTTCGTTCATGTCAATTACGTTCCTTTAATTCCATGCTAGAGCCGCCCACGTCAGTAAGCGGCATAGAGTCGTCATAGGCCGCTGACTGACGTGCGCGGCTCATGTTAGTTTACTTCAAATCTTCGAGCTTCAATCCAAAACGAGTCTCTTCTTTAGGCGAACTTAAAATGACGCTGGTGCGGGTGGAGACGACGCCGTCGAGGGGACGGAGGTCGCTTGAAATCAAAGTTTCGAGGGAGCTGGTCGAGCGGGTGCGGACTTTCAACAGATAATCCATTTCGCCGGTGACGTGGAAGCATTCGAGCACGTCTTCCAATTCGTGGATGCGCTGCAAAAACGCTTTGGCGTGGATCGGCTTGTCGAGAGAGACGGCGATGAAAGCGGTGATCGGGCGGTTGACTTTGTTGGGGTCGAGCAAGGCCACGTAGCGGCGGATGATGCCAGCACCTTCCAATTTCTTCACCCGTTCGCCGACGGACGGAGCGGAAAGACCGACCGACTTTGCGATCTCGGAATGGCTGGTGCGTCCGTCGCGTTGGAGAATATCCAGAACCTTTAAATCAATTGCATCCATCGTAGCCTCGAGGCGATGAGAAGAAACAAAAATCAAGACGGATGATTATTAAGCATTTCGCCAGTTTCACAAACAATTATTTTGATAAAAGGTCGAAAAAATGCTCAAAACCGACTCAGTTGCCTTCGAAGTCAAGGGAGGGAGCACAGGACGCGACTCTAAAAATTCAAGTTCTTCCACATGTGTCGAGGCATTTGTGATAAAAGTAAAACAGACTTAAAGTCCGTCCTACATGACGTTTTTGGAGGCTTGTTTTTATGGAAGAGCGCAAGAAGCCGTCGGCGCGATTTGCGATTGTGTTCATGCTGTTGCTCGCCGGGATTTCGGCGGGGATTTACGTGGGGTTTTCGCGGTTTCAACGCGGGATGGCTGGTGAACGCAAAGAAGCGAGTGCGCGAAACATAATGGTTATCGCAAAAGCGTTGACTGCTTATGCGGCGAAACATGATGGCCATTATCCGGAACGCATTGGCCTGTTGACGCACGATGAACTTCCTGACGACACGGTTTACATTCATTGGGCTTGGCCGGACCGAGCGGGGTACATTTATAGTCCGGGTGTTCGGTCGGACGATGCGCCAGATCAGACGTTGCTGGTCTATGAAAACGTGCCGGAGCGAAAGCGAAAATTGGGGATCCAGGCGCTGTTGGCGAGCGGAAACATCGTGACGCTGGAGGAAGCTGAATTCACGGCACGGTTGAAGAGCCAGGAAGCGGCGTGGAAGCAGACGGGGCGGATCTGGTTGCCGGAGGAGATGCGATCCAAGAACGCGCCGTAACGAGTATCCCGCGTGAAAATGAAAGAAAAATGTGAGAATTCGCTTGCGCGGGTTTCGGCGTATGCTATAAGTTCCTTCCCGCTGGACGAAAAGCCAAATGCGGGTAGCCGCCCGTGTAGTGCCCACGATGATGGAAGTACGGGCAAATCGGGCGATTAGCTCAGTTGGTTAGAGCACCTGCTTTACACGCAGGGGGTCGGGGGTTCGAGTCCCTCATCGCCTACCTTGTGTGACGAAGCAGGACGACAGTTTAAAAGAAGTACGTTGAAAAGAGATTTAAGATAGGTGGGCTCGTAGCTCAGTTGGTTAGAGCGTCGGCTTGTCACGCCGAAGGTCGCGGGTTCGAGTCCCGTCGAGCCCGCCATTTTGTTATCTCTGTTTCGAGACGTTCCCTCCTCATACGTTTTCTTGATGCCGGCATAGCTCAGCGGTAGAGCAATGGAATCATAATCCATCGGTCAGTGGTTCAAATCCACTTGCCGGTATCTTTTTTTAAATAGTACATTACATTTAATCCCAACGTTGAAGTCGCGGCTCAATTCGCCCTATGTGCGACACGCTCATATCAAAGGAGAATTTCTCATGCACACGGTATTTTCACAAACACTTGTCGCGCTCGTTGTCACATTCGGTTCGATGGCGCTGCATGCCGAAGAGAAGACTCCTCCGGCTGAAAATGCTGAGAAAAAGGCGGCTGACAACAAGGATGCCGAAGAGAACCTCGAAGCGAAGTTAGCGCGAAAGATTAGCTGTGACTTCGTGGATTCGCCGATCAAGGACGTGCTGGCGTTTGTGCAAAAGATTGTGAAGATTAATATCATTGCGACGCCACGCATGTTGGAATTAGGCGGGCATATTAATCTAAAAGTGGCTGACATGCCGCTGGGGGAGCTGCTGGGCTTTGTCTGTAAATTGTCCAATAGCAAGATGGAGATCAAGGAACAGGCGGTCTTCCTCTCGATGAATGACGAGGGGAGTGAGAATCCAGGCGCGAAAAACCCGGAGAACAGCGCGCCCGTCGGGGCTAAATTTCGTTTGAAACTGGGCAATGGAAATGAAATCGAGACGGATGCGGCGATTTTCAATTCCAAACCCGAGCTGCTCGAAAAGCTGGTGGAACGCTTTTTGAAAGATTAAAACAAAGCGACTGTATGATTCACTGGGCGTAAAAAAGCGCTGGTCATGGCCAGCGCTTTTTCGTGCGATGTCGTGTTGCAAGGATCGGCGATTACATCGTCCGTTGAATAATCTGCTCGATTTCTTTCGTGAGCGATTCGACGTTCAAAGGGCGGGCGAGGATGCCTTGGGCGTAGAAGCTGACGGCGCGGTCAGTATCCGCGTCGGAAATTTCGTTTCCGCCGATGAAGAGAATGGGGAAGTTACGCAGCGATTTGTTGCCTCGGATTCTTTCGGCGAACTTCCAGCATTCGGAATCATTCGGCGCGATGCAGATGATGAACATCGCGGGAAATTGATCCAGAGCCTTCAGCAGCGCGTCGGAATAATTATTGGCGATGACAGGCTGGTGTCCGAGGGCTTCAATGGCCTTGCAGATTTCAGCTGTACCGACGTGTCCGCCATCCGTGATGAGCACGTGACGACGACCGATTTCGGTCCGCGTTTTAAGAAAGCTTTCAAAATCGGTGACTTTGATTTTCCAATAGCCGTTGGCAAGTTTGATCGCGGGAAGTTTTCGGCGGTAAATCCATTGCTTCACGGCTTCACCCGTGACGTTCAGAATGGTGCCGATGTCATTGGGCGACAAGAAGCGTTCGTCTTTTTCAGTCAACAAAGGTAGAGTGATACCGTAAGCTGCGGCTTGTTCGGAGACGACATCTCGGTGGGCTTCTCTCGGGCGTCCGCGTTTGCGTTTTTCCGCTCCAACCGGTACAGTCTTCTTGCTCATAGTACTCTCCTTTATTATAGTGTCGAATCGGTGTGTCAATAATCAAGTAATTGGATTGAGATCCTGTCATAAATAAGAACTGAGGGACGTGGAACGTGTTCTGTCATTTGATACATTTAACTCCTCAATCTGGTTCTGGCCCGTTTGGTTCAGAAGTTATTTCTATAGTGTCAAGTAGGTGGCGATTTCCACAACAAACGTTTGCCAGCAAGTAAGAATGAATTTGCTAAACTATACAGTTCATATCAACGGTCAATGCCACAGTACTAAACGATCCGATTCGTCATCGCGCCGATATGGGAAAAACCGGGCTGTGGTCACGCCGCTCACGGCTGCTTTCTGGTCCACACTCACACCACTTGATCTTTTTTCAGCACTCGCCCACGATCCCAGCGTGTTCTGGCTGGACTCAGGAGCAAATGTTAGCGGGTGGAGCTACATTGGAATTCAACCCGCGCGATCCATTCGGTCGTCCACTGTGTTTAAATTACCCTTGAGTACCTACACAAAAGATACAGCCAAACGGACAAATTCCCAACACAATCCGCCATTTTCTGGAGGTTGGATCACACATCTCAACTATCCAGCAAATACAATTCCGTTTTCCGCTAACCGAGCCTTAATTCGAACGGCCATGCAGGCGCATTTTTTTGAGAACGTGTTTGCTTATTCTCACGCTACGAAAACATGGAGCCTCGTATCTAATTTTTTAACACCTGTATCAGCACGAAATCGCAGGGCTGTCATCGAAAAAGTCATTCATAGCGTCCAAAATCGCCGCCGATATGACACGACACAGACCATCGCGCATAAAATCATACATGACGATGTATTACGTGCAAAAGCAGATTTTATCGAGGCAACACAGCGAGCCTTAAAGTATATAAAAAGTGGGGATATATATCAAGTTAGTCTTGCACTTTGTTCGACAATGCCGTGGAGTGGCACGGCGGCGGAGTTGTATTTACGAATGCGTCAGCAGAGTCCTGCGGCGTATGGTGCGTTTTTAGGCGCAGGGTTGGACCGGGATCGACACGCGCTGTGCTGCATTTCTCCGGAATTATTCTTACGGACGCGCAACGGCGTCGTTGTGACACGGCCCATTAAAGGAACGCGTGCCCGTGGCACGACGGTCGCTGAAACAGCTGCTGCGCGGATTGAATTGGAAAGCAGCGAAAAAGAGCGCGCGGAATTAAACATGATTGTGGACCTCTTGCGCAACGATCTCGGTCGAGTGTGTGCGTATGGATCGGTGCGTGTGGATTCAAGCGGCGATGTGGAAGAATTGCCGACACTGTTGCACCGCACGGCCACCGTATCGGGGCGGCTTCGCGCTGGGACGACGGTGGGCGATTTGCTTGCGGCGACTTTTCCAGGGGGATCGATCACCGGTG
>JBAXUS010000001.1:0-97724 GCA_037129555.1 Planctomycetota bacterium | reverse complement strand
TAGCATTATCGGCACGGAATCGGTGCAAAATCAGACTTTTAAAACACCCTCTAAGCTTTACCACCGGTGGCCTAGGTACAGCTGGTGCGGTGACGTTCACGGGCAACTCGACATTGCAATATGGCCTCACCACTACGACCGACATTTCGTCGCGGCTGGTCATCAACAACGGGATCACGGGTACCATCGACACGGTGGCCAATAACGTCACCTTTGCCACGGGGTTCGGTGCATCCGGTACAGGTAGCTTGACTAAGGTCGGTACCGGCACGCTCACCCTCAGCGGGGCGAATACCTACACCGGCGTGACAACCATTAGCGCCGGCACTCTACAATTCGCCAACACATCCTCGCTCTACAACAGCACCACTACCAGTTGGACGGCTGCGAATATCAGGGTCGCTAGTGGCGGTACTGTCGCCTTAAACGTGGGAGGTGCCGGTCAATTCACCACGGGGAATGTAACCACTCTGCTAACCAATCTCGGGGGACTCGGTGGCGCGCCTGGTTCCGGCAACGGGCTTCAGTCGGGTTCCAAGATTGCCTTCGATACAACCAATGCTGCGGGCGGAACCTTCACGGTTGCCGACAACATCGCCAACAGTACCGGCACCGGGGGCGGGGCTATCGGTGTTAATAAAATCGGCACCAACGTGCTCGTTCTATCTGGCACGAATACCTTCTCGGGCGGAGTGACCGGATCAAGTGGCACATTGCGGGTGAACACGGGCTCGGTCGGCTCGGGTGGATTGACCTTCGGTGGGATCACGTTCGCCTCCACGGGGTCAACTGCGATCAGCGTCTCTCCGAACATTTTTCTAAACACTGTCAGCGCGACGACAACCTTCGGGGACGTCGTCGGTACAGGCGCGATTACGCTCGCCGGTGGTCTTCAGCTTAGTAGTTCTGGAACCGCCCGTACCGTCAACACCGTTGTGGATGTTAACGTGACCGGAACGCTCTCTGGGACCAACTCGTCATCCATGACCAAGAGTGGAGCCGCAACGCTGACGCTCTCCAACGCGGGAGGCACGATCGGTGGATTGAACAACATCATTGTCACCAACGGCACCCTGGCGGTCACCCGTCTGGCCAACTCGACCACGAACTCCAGTATCGGCCAGACAACCGCTGTCGCCACGGTTGCGAGCATCACACTCGACGGCGGGACGCTCTCGTACATCAGCGGCGGGGCAGCCGCCTCCAGTACGGATCGCCTGCTCCAGATCGGACAGACGACAGCCGGGGGAACCGGCACGATCTCCAGCAATGCCACGGTCGCGACGGAAACGGTCAGCTTTACGAACACAAACGCCATCCTTTTCGGCACCACCGCCCAGACCCGAAATCTCGTCCTGACCGGAACCAACACGGGAAACAATACTCTTGGCTCACCGCTGAACAACAACGGCACCGGAGTCACCACGCTGACGAAGCAAGGGGCGGGAACTTGGGTCTTGTCTGCGGCCAACGCGTTTACCGGCGTTACCACGATCAGCGCCGGCACGTTGAGGCTGGGTGCAGCCGGGGATGCAACCAACACACCGCTCGGCACCACGACGGCTGGGACCACGGTCTCCGGCACCGGGACGCTGGACTTGGTCGGGTTCACCCTGGGCACGGCAGAAGCGCTTTCCTT
The DNA here is from genome assembly GCA_037129555.1 of Planctomycetota bacterium. Lineage (GTDB taxonomy): Bacteria > Planctomycetota > SZUA-567 > H5-PLA8 > H5-PLA8 > JANXLS01. The sequence goes on along the minus strand of JBAXUS010000001.1, from coordinate 96,085 downwards.
GGCCGGCACCGGGACGAGCAACAGCGGCGCGCTGGCCAACAGTGCCACCACTGCGGCGTCCTACAGCGGTTTGGTGACGTTGGGCGGCTCGGCCAGCATCGTGGCCGGGGGCGGCACGGGAGCGAACATTATCCTATCCAATACCGGCACCATCACCGGAGCGACGTTCGGCCTGACCCTCGACGGCACGGCGACCGGCAGCAGCATTACCAGCATCATCGGGACCACGAGCGGGACGCTGACCAAGCAAGGATCGGGGACATGGGCCCTCTCCGGCGCGAACACCTACTCCGGCGGTTCATCCATCAATGGCGGCATACTTCAAGCCAGTTCCAATTCCGCCTTCGGCTCTGGTACCGTCGCCATCAACGGAGGCGTACGAATCCTGGTGGACACGGGTCTGACCATCACCAACGCGATCACCCTCGGTACGAACGCCGGTGCGGCGGGGCGTGGCTTGATCGAGGCAGGTACGGTCGCGGGTACCTCCACCGTCAGTGGCCCAATCACCATCAACAATGGTGCGTTGGGCGGCGGACACTTTGCTGCGCCCACGGCCTCCACGATTCTCCATTTGTCGGGCGTCATCACTTCGACAATCCCTACGATTTCTCAACGGGTTGGAACAGTCATGTTCTCTGGCGGTGGAACGGGATATACGGGTTTGACCCAGACGGGAACAACCATCGTCGGAGCCAACAATGGTATCGCCACGTCGGCCACTGTCACCCTCGGTGGATCAGCCGATGGCACGGTGGATCTCAACGGCCTCAATCAAAGTCTCGTAGGTATCATCAAAACTCCTGGCAACTCCGCAATCATCGGCAACAGTTCCACGACCGTCGGCTCCACGCTGACCATCACCGGCACATCCACATATGACGGTACGATCGTCGATGTCATTTCCCCAGGAACCCAGAAGGTGAGCCTGATAGTTAATAGTTCCGGCTCGCTGACGCTCACCGGCGCGAACACCTACACGGGCCAGACGAGCGTAATTGCGGGCAATTTGCGCGGCACCAGCACTGGCAGTATCAATAATAGCACTGTCGTGGTTTCGAGCACGGGCGCAATGTGGCCGGGCACTGCTTTGACCGGGAGCGCCGTCCCGACCCTTGGCGAATCGTTCTCTGTCGGTGGGCTGAATTTTGGCGCCAGCGCGGGCGGCAAACTCAAAATTGCGCTAAACACGTCTGACCCCGCGACCAGCACACAGACACTCTTTGTCACCGGCAGCGCGCCAAATTCCTGCAATTTGGCCAACGGCACACTGTCGTTGGGCATAGCCACCAGCGCGACGACGGGCACTTATACAATCTTGTCTTGCCCCAATAGCACGATAGTGAATGCCTTCACCGATGTTACAATCAACAATTCCCCTCTAATCTCGTTGTCTGGATTGAGTCCCTATACGGTCGCAACGCAAAATGGAGTTATTATTCTAACCATCAATTCTAACATTGTAACCGTTCAGGTCTTTGGCGGTGTCACCCCCGTCAAAGTCGCCGACTTCGCCGCGAAGTCCGAAGGTGCTGGCGTGAATGTGTCTTGGACATGCGTCTCTGAATACCAGAACGCTGGGTTCAACATTTACCGACGGGCGGTTGAAAGTTCGGAGTGGTTTAAAGTTAATCCCACGTTGATCGCTGGGCGCATCACCAATCCTGATGAAAAGAAGTATACTTATTTAGATTGGGCAGAAGTTGGTATGTATGAATACCAGTTAGAGAGCATCGACGTGTTTGGTGCTCGCGAAATCTACGGCAAGCTTACAGGTGTTGTCAGTCTTGATGGCGTCCAAGTGGCTGATGTGTCTGATGTGGGTATTGATGCGGCGATCAGCAGTATCGATATGGAAGTCGGAGTGCTGACGGCTCGACGCGTTGAGGCTCAGTTTGCTGCCGTGAGAACAGCCAACGTGACGCCAGCGCAGTCTGGTGTGCCGACGCTTCAGACTGTTACCGCGCATGATATTCCCGCCGGTACGCGGTCTGCTTCCGTCGCTGCCAAGCTAGACATATCGCATCCGACAATCGGTGCGCGCTGGTTCTCGTCGGGGAGTGTGACGAAGGGCACCAGCTATTCAGCTGCGAAGGTTGTTTATAAAAATGCTGGTGTGATGCTGATTCCTCAAGCATCCATGCCTGCAGGTTATGATCTCAATCAAGTCTCAATTCAGCGCGAAGGTCGCAGCATGAATGCGTTGGCTAATGTCGCGGGTGGATTGTTGGTTTATGCGTCGGGATACAGCGATAACTACACGGATAAGGACGCGCTCTTCTTGCGCAAGACAAATACGCCGACGACCGCAGGAACTCCGACAAAGGCAAGCGGATTGTTCTCCAGTTCGCTGCCTGTCAATGCTACTTCATCGAACACGATTAAGACAGAATATCATGATGTTTACTTCGACTATAGTCTGAGACCCTATTCATTCGAACCGTGGTTCTCCAGTAAATACCTGACTCAAGGCAGTACGCAGAATTTCACAATCAAGCTGCCAGACGTATGCAGTGGATCCGCTAACTTGGTTGTCAATATCTGGAGTCTGACATCCAGCGAGAGAATTAGCCCGGATCACGGCATGCAGGTGCTTGTCAATGCTCAAGCCATCGGCGAGACGACGTGGGATGGTGGAAATAAGATGGTCCAGATGTCCTTCACAATTCCGTCTGGCGCGTTGACGTCTGGCGACAATGTGGTCAGTCTGGTGACGCCGACGATTGCTGGACTTGATACACAGATCGCGTTCCTGCATTCAATCAATGTCAGTTACACGCGCGGATTGGACGGTTCAAAGCCGGTTGAAATCAATAACGCGGGAAACACGGCAAGTCTGTACGAAGTGTCTAACATACCAGCCAGTGGCGCGTGGGTCGTTGATGCGCGCTTTGACGATCGCGCCGCATTAGTTCCGACTGAATCGCAAATGCAATCGGGTGGCACATTAAAGGTGCGTTTCATGGCTCAATCTGGTGGCAGCGGCAGGTATCTTGTTGTGCCAGTCGGCCAGGAAAATAGTCCTGTGTCGATCAGCGCTCGACAGGTTAAGCCGCTCGCATTAAACGGCACCTATCTGGCTACCGGCCCTGCACAATTCGCGTCTGGTATTCAACCGCTGTTAATCAAGCGTTCCAGAGAAGGCATTCGCGGTGCATTTGTGGATCAGGAACAGCTGTTTGATTACTATAACTATGGCCGCTTCGGTCCGTACGGAATTCGCAATGCCGTACGCTCGGCTCGCCCGACTTATCTCTTATTAGTCGGACGAACAACCTATGATTATCGCAATTATGAGGGTCAAAATATCGACCCGTTGTGCCCTGCATTCTTGGTTCCGACGAACTTCTGGGCGCAGACTACATCCGACAGCGCATTCGGCGATTTAGGCCGCGGATTCCCTGAAGTTGCTATTGGCCGCTTGCCTGTGAATAATACGACTGAATTATCCGGCTCAGTCAGTCATATTGTCAGCTATAAAGGCATCCCGGCGTCTGGTGTTCGGCTGCATGCGGTGGCTGATAGAACAGATCCAGTGGTCGCTGATTTCGGTGCTCAGTTAGATAACATCATTAAAGCCAATCATCCTGATATTACATGGCAGGAAAACTATCTGGCGCGAACGCGTGCCACTGCGCCTGAAGTCACTGCGGCGATGAAGGACGCGGCCAACGGCGGCGCGGATATCATCCTCTACTCAGGCCACGGCAATGCCGCGCGATTGGGCGCGGCGGACCCGCGTATTTTGGATCAGGCAAGTGTGCAGATGTGGACAGGCAACACAGTCTTTATCCAGCTAACTTGCACTGCAAATTGGATGGCCAAGAATGTGCCTGGATACCAGAGTATTGCGATCCGAGCATTGACGCAACCGCAGGGTGGTATATCTGCAAGTATAGGGACATCGACGTATATGAATTCGGATGTGGCAACCGCGTTCATGAACCAACTCTTGAAGAATACGTCCGATTCAAACGTTCGTTGGGGCAGTGTGTTGATGAAGACGCAGCAGTGGGCCGGCAGCCAGTCCGGCAGCGCGTTCTACAAAGACCTGATGACGACCGAGCAGCTGTTCGGCGACCCTGCGATGCCCGTTTTTACACCCAAGCCTTTGGCACCTTCAACCAGCTCATCGTCTAATGCGGCGGGAACTTTTTAATCAAGTCATTCAACTGAAGATCGAATGAAACTAAATTGAGGATCTGAATATGCGTTGGACTAAAAGTGAAAATGTGGTGTGGGAAGAACTCGACGGCGGAGCACTGCTGATTGACACGAAGAGTGGCACACGCTGGACGTTGAGTACCGCCGCCGCCGCCGCTTGGAAACTTTGCGACGGCACCCACTCCATAGCCGAGATGACGCGACTGCTTCGGCAGAGACAAGGGAACATCACGGACTTCTGCCGACAGTTCGAATCTCTCGGGTTGTTGAAAAATCGAGGTGCGCACAGCCCCGCAATAGTGGGGTTCCGCTCGACGGCTCAGAGCCCATTCAACTACCAGTCCGCCGGCTTGGGTTCAGGCCCGCGCCGCCGTCCCAGTCCGCGCGGAAACAGCGTGCCTGGTTGATCTCAAGCAGCCTGAATCATTCGTTGAGTTTGGGTGTTCAACCCAACCGTCCCCCTCATAAAAAGTTCTAGAGCAATTAACATTCGAATGAACCTATGCCGATACATTAATCGCCGAACGCCGAAAACGTCTCACTGTAAAACCAATCGCAACCAATGTGGTCGTTGATAACACCCAAATCGCCACGGAAGTTGAAGAAGATTGATTGAAGGTGTCGCCGCTGACACGGCTGGTTATTTCTGCTGGATCGAATCCGTGGCTGAAGACGGCAGACCAAATAATCCGTCGCTGAATGCATGGTATTGCTTTATGCGATTTGCATGGAGAACTTATGTAGTTTGCATCGAGACGGCGCTCGCAGGGAAAATTTATTTATTTTTTGACTTGACTTTTAGGGTTTGTGTTTTGTAGAATTATTGCATCTTTGGGTGGTCGGCACGGTGGCGCTTTTGCGCTTTCGTCCTTGGAATCCGATCAAGGGTCAATTGCTTGCAATTGGCTTTTGATGTTGGGTTGGATTTCCATGAGGGCGAAATATATGGAACGGTGTGCGGCTACGCCTGCTTCGCGGACAACTGATTTTTCTGAACAATTGAATGGGATCGATGGGACGAATGGGATTCGTTCGGCGGTGGCGTCACGTTCGGATGAGGTTGATCCGGATGATGCACGGTGGAAGGAAGTGTGTCGGGTTCGGGATGAGCGGAAGGAGTGGGCTAAGCGGTTGGGGTTGCATGAAGATGATGTGCAACTTTTTATTGATAATGGGTTGGAGTTGGAGGTGTTGGTCGGAAAGCAGTTGCACGACCGGAAGAATATGGCGGCGTATTTGAGGAAGCGGTCGGGGCCGATACCTCGGTGGGTGATGATTTCGGGGCTTTTTCCGGACGCTGAAAATGGGATCGAGCTTTCAGAAGAGTCGCGGCGGAAGCGGTTGCGGGCGCTGTATAAGGCGACCGTGTTGTTGATTAAACGGGCTTTGGGGCGGCATGTTGCGGATCCGGATCAATCGGAACGGTCGGTGTTCTGGGATCCTGTGGCGATGGTCGCGAGGGATTTGGAATTACCGCCTTCGAAGTTGTCGCAACTCTTGAAGGAGTTTTCGGGGCATTCGTTGATTCAGGTGATTGATAATGTGCGGGCTGAACGTTTGAAAGGGAAGTTGCGGGCTGGGGTGCGAGGGTTTTTGAAGGAGCGGAATGCGGGGAATATTGCACAAAGTGATTGTGTTGCAAAGGAAAAAGAGGTTTGGGCGGTTTGGGGAGAATTGCGAAAGTCGAGGAAGTGGCCTGAGTTTTCTCCGAATACGTGGGCTAATGAATTGGGGTTTGCTTCGTATCGAAGGCTTTATCGGGCTTGTGTTTCGGTGTATGGGAAGACGCCTTATCAGCTGGAGATCGCGTTGATTCGGGAGGAGTTGGAAGGGACCGCGAAGGATGAAGATGAGGTGGAATGGATTGGCGAGGGGTTGAAGGGGGTTGAGGAGGCTGTGCGGGGGATTCGGGCTTTCCGGGATGAGGCTTGGGATTGATTGAGGGAACGGCGAACGGCTTTTTAACCGCGAATTTACGCGAATTTACGCGAAAACGGCAACGGCTTTTTAAGGGAACAGCAACGGCAACAGCAATTGAGCACGAAAAGGGCGGAAGGGACGAATAGTGAGGATTGCGAGGTCGGGTGATCGGGGGCACTGGCAGGGGTACCTGCCAGTGGCACGCGACTTTTGGACACGACTCGTTTAACCCGCTTATTTTTTTAGGGGTTGCGTTTTGGGGTGGGATGCGGTACTATAATCACTCTGTGATGTCTCATTCTTTTTGCGTCGGCAATGCGTCGGTGCGGGGTGGGCATTTTTACTTTTTTCAATTGGTCTTGGGCTACGTGTACTCTTTAGCTTAAGCATAGAAAGATGGTTCGTTAAAAAATGGTCAAACGGTTTAGTACGTTGGATTGCGGCTTGTCCCAGAAGGATTTGGATGCCGAAATCGAAGCCGCAATGAAGGATTTCAATGCGACGGATGGTTCGAATAATGCTGTGATCGATTCGGCTGCGAATTTCGCCCAGGGCGCGATTCTCAAGGGCCGCGTCGTCCGCATCGCTGGCGATGACATTGTCGTCGACATCGGCTACAAGTCGGAAGGTTTCATTCCGAAGTCGGAATTCGAATACGGTTTGGAAGACATCGAACCGGGTGTGGAACTCGAAGTGTACCTCGATCAGATCGAAGACGCGTCGGGTCTCGTCGTTCTTTCCAAGAAGAAGGCGGATCGGATTCGCGGTTGGGAACGCGTCATGCAGGCCTACAAGGTCGGCGACGTGGTCAAGGGCAAGGCCGTTCGCAAGATCAAGGGTGGCTTGTTGATCGACATCGGCGTGCATGTATTTTTGCCGGCGAGCCAGATCGACGTGCGCCGCGTGGGCGATCCGGGCGACTGGATTGGCCGCGATCTCGAATGTAAGATCATCAAGATCGACGAAGAACGCCGCAACATTGTTCTCTCGCGCCGCAAGATGCTCGAAGAAGAACGCGACAAGATGAAGAAGGATTTGCTGGGCAGCATTCAGCGCGGCGAAGTGCGCCGTGGCGTCGTCAAGAACATCACGGAATTCGGTGCGTTCATCGACCTCGGTGGTATCGACGGCTTGTTGCACATCACGGACATGAGCTGGGGCCGCATTCAGCACCCGAGCGAAATGCTCAAGGTCGATCAGATGATCGAAGTGAAGGTTCTCGACTTCGATCCCGTCCGCGAACGCATTTCGTTGGGTCTCAAGCAACTCAGCCAGAACCCGTGGCAGGCCGCTCCGACGAAGTACCCTATCGGCAGCAAGGTCAAGGGCGAAATCGTCAACATCATGCCGTACGGTGCATTCGTCAAGTTGGAACCGGGCGTCGAAGGCCTCGTTCACATCAGCGAAATGTCCTGGACGCGCAGCATTCAGCACCCCAACGATATCGTGACGTTGCAGCAGCAGGTTGAAGTGGTGGTTCTCGACATCAACCCGGAAAAGCAGGAAATCAGCCTGGGCATGAAGCAGGCCGAAGCCAATCCGTGGACGAACGTCGAAGAGCGCTACCCGGCCGGCACGAAGATCAAGGGCAAGGTCCGCAACATGACGACGTACGGCGCGTTTGTCGAGTTGGAAGAAGGCATCGACGGCTTGCTGCACGTGTCCGACATGAGCTGGACGAAGAAGGTCACGCATCCGAGCGCGCTCTTGAAGAAGGGCGACGAAGTGGAAGCGGTGGTTCTCAGTGTCGACAAAGAACGCAAGCGGGTTGCGCTGGGCCTGAAGCAGTTGGCCAACGATCCGTGGGCGACCGACATCCCCAGCCGCTTCAAGGCTGGCGACAAGGTCAGCGGCGAAGTGACGAAGCTCACGAGCTTCGGCGCGTTTGTCGAAATCGACAAGGACCTCGAAGGCCTGTTGCACATCTCCGAAATGTCCGACGAAAAAGTCGAAAAGCCGGAAGATGTGGTGAAGCCGAACCAGAAGCTGGAACTGCGCGTGTTGAACGTCGATCCGAACGAACGCAAGATCGGCCTCAGCCTCCGCACGAACCCGGGTTCAGGCATGGCGGAATTGGAAGCTGAAACCAAGGCGAAAGCCGAAGCCGAAGCCGCCGCAGCAGCAGCCACGCCGGCCAAGTAAGCTGATGGTTTGAAGGCAATGTAAATATGAACTAAAGCGCGCCGCGATTCGAAAGGATTGCGGCGCGTTTATTTGGAATAAAGTTGTTGACATTGGGAGTTCTGGTACGTTGTATAGGAGTGGTGACGTGTTCGATTGATAATAGCACTCGCCATCTATCAGCGCATTCAAATTAAGCGACAACTTCATGACCGAAAATACGTTCTTCACCCTGCTCCTCGCCGCCATCACCACCGCTCACTCCGGTTGCTTGATATGGGTCGTGATGGATCGGTCGCGATTCATGGCGCTGCCTGTGGTCAATGCCATCGTGGCTGCGTGCGTTTTGGTGTTCTGGATGTATCGCGTCATCACTGTGGGTCCTGCCGCCATGGATTCGCGGGTGTACTTGCTCTGCCTCTTTGAATCGAGTCTGATTGTTCTGTGCGTCTTGGGATTCAACTACAAAAGTACACTACTCAACGTAGTCAATTCGCTGGGGTTTGGGATTCATTTTGTTTTCTTCGTGCTCGCGCTGATTCTGTTCCTGACGTGGAAGCCGAAGATGATGTGATCGCTGGGACAGTCTCATTTGACCTGCGTGTACAGACCGTTCCGTGCCACATCCCATATTTCAAGCCGAGTCCATTTTCGCGCTGCGTCGTCAATCTTCCATTCAAAACGCTGCCGGCCGAACTCGCGTGTCTGTTCCAATACCCCATTGTCCCCCCACACCATTTCAATGCAACGTTCACACTTTTGGTATGGCTAATGCTATTTGCTTTGTACAGGTGTTTTTATTGTCTATTTTTAATCATTTTTCTATGTCATTTTTAAACAGTGCTCTGCACATTTGCTGTGAACGAAAGGATCGTTGAACACACCCAATATCGATCTTACAAAAATGAGCTAGGAGAGTAATACATGTCCACGGAGCCCATCGCAACATTCAACTCAAACGAGCAATCGGGGCAAAATTCTTCAATTTTTGATCAACTCTCTAAAACCATGCACGCCACAATTGACAACGTGCGTTCCATTAATGAGCAAGTCAAAACCTTGGCCATCAACGCGCGGATCGAGGCATCTCAAGCTGGTTCATCGGGTTCTGCGTTTGGCGTGGTCGCTCAGGAAATGCTGGCCCTTTCAACAAAAACGGCGCGTGTGGCGGAAGAACTGGACATCAAGACCAATGATTTTAATTTGATTGGTGAAGACGTCGTTGGTACGCGACTCGCCGACCTTGCGTTGAACAATATTGACCTGATTGATCGCAATTTGTATGAGCGGACATGCGACGTGAGGTGGTGGGCGACGGATGCATCGGTTGTGGATGCACTCACGAAATTGACGCCCCAGTCCGCTTCCCATGCGTCGACGCGCATGAAAGTTATTTTGAATGCCTATACCGTTTACTTTGATTTGGTTCTGTGTGATACCAAAGGCATCATCATCGCCAACGGACGCCCGGATCTTTACACGGTGACGGGACTGAATGTCGCAAAGTCCGCCTGGTTTTCAAAAGCAATTTGCAAGGCAACCGGTGACGAATACGGATTTCAATCGGCGCATGTGTCGCCGCTCGTCAACCACAAACTGTCGCTGATTTACTCCTGCACCGTCAGACGGGAAGGCAAGACGAATGGCGCACCGATTGGCGTGTTGGGCGTCATTTTCAACTGGGAAACTTTTTCCGATGCGATTTTGAACGGCAAGAAATACGACAATCCCGAACTCGCCGAAACGGATCGATTTATCATTGATCCAAATGGAACGATCATCGCCAGTTCGAGACAGTTACCGGCGAGCTACACATTCCCGGTGAGTTTATTCAGCACACTCTTCGCAAAACGATCAGGCTATATCCACGATTACTTGGACGGCAATCGAGTCTGCATCGCCCAAGCCATTTCCCCCGGATTCGAAACGTATGAGACCGGCTGGCATTCCATTATTGTCAAGCCGCAGCCGGACGTCGTCGCGGTCATGTGACAAAAAGGGAAATATCATGACAAATGACCATCCCAAAACGACGGGATAAGCCACTTGTCCCAACACGAATTTCGGCCCCGCCGCCATTGATATTGCGGGTGCCCTGCTCTGGCGAGTCTGATTGTTCTGCGCGCTCAGCGCCACGGCCAACGCCATCGACCCGCATGTCGAAGCCGTGATCCGCAGCGTTGAAGGGGCGACGGGAACGGGTGGGGTGGGCTGAGGATGACATGTGCGCCAAGCCGCGTTGACCGGTTTCACGCCCGGCGCAAGGATCTGGGTGCGCGTCCGAGGCATCGGGACCGGCGGAACCGGAGAATGGTGCGTATCAAAGCGCGTTGGGCTGTCCATGACTTCGCAAAAGTTCAGCAACTAATTTTTGTAAAGGAGAAGTTATTCTCCTTCATCCCACCGAGCTTCACTTCTTGAACCCAAACGTCCCCTTCGTCATCAGGCCTGATTTTTTAAAGGCCGCGTCTGCTATATAAGTAAGTGTGTTACCTTGGAACACGATGGTAACAAACGCTTTTTTGGGTAATCCGCTGGTGTCCAGTGCAACGCCTTGGCCGATCAAACTCTTGAATCCGGAGCCGTTGATTGTCACGTGAACAAGTCCTTCCTGGCTGACCACGTTCGGGACTTTTCGGAAAGTCAGTTTCGCTTTCGCGTTTGGCGGATTCTCAGCAGCACCTTTTGCATCAAAATTAAAAGTCTGTATGACACCTCCCAGGCTGACTGTCATCGGCGACTGCGCGATGTTACTTCCGAATTTAACATGGACAATAGCGTCAAATACGATCGAATCCTGGTTCCCGCCCAACATAACATGGCCTTTCAGCACACGCACTCCCACGGTTCCCGGGACAACGTTTCCTCCTCCGATCGTCACCACGCTACTTTGCGTTGTGCTCACGTGCGTGATTGGATCTTCAACCGTGACGGTCACTGTGTATGTTCCTGCTGCGTTATAAATGTGGGTCTGATTCGATCCGGTAACGGGAGTACTGCCGTCTCCAAAATCCCATGTCACGATCGAGTCCGCGGGGTTCACGACCGCCGCAAACGCCATTTCCAACCCCGCTGCCGCCGTGCTTAACGAAATTGAAATATCGCTGACGAACGTGGGTGCTGCAACCACCACGCTGAAATTGAAAGTCGCGCCTGTAGCAGCACTGTCGTTGGGAGTGACTTCCAGAGTAATGGTGTCTCCCGCAGACGCGTTCCCAGTCAAAGGGAAATCATCTGTTAGAATCGATGTCCCCAGCTTACTCTTCTTCACCATTCCATTTACTTTCCAAACGTAATTGAACAAGATGGGATCGCCGTCTGCATCGCTGGCGGTGACCGTGGCCGTGAGTGTGTCGTTGGAATGAACAGTCACGGAAACACGGGGTGGCGTAACGGTGAGCGTGCTCTTTAAAACTCCAAACACCACGTTCAACACCACAGGTGCGCTGTTCTCCACCGTCGCGGTAGCTGTGCTAAGAGCACCGTCGGCCTTGCTATCGTTGGGTGTCACTTCGACAGTGATGATGTCGCCCTTGTTACCGTTGCCTGGAACACTCAAATCAAGCGTGTCAACCAACGAAACCGTCGCCGCTGTTGTCTTCTTCACGGAGCCGTTGACTTTCCAAACGTAGGTCAGCGTGATCGGATCATTTTCAGCGTCGGATGCAGTAACCGTTGCTGTCAAAACATCGTTGGTCTTAGGTGCGCTGGTATTGAACACCACGCTGGCGACCGGCGGCGTGTTCACCGATGTTGAAACAACGCTGGTCGTAGCATCCGTCACCGTCGACGCAACGCTATCGTTGACACCAATCATGAATGTGGTTGTTTCCGTCTGCCCCACCGGCTTGCGGCCTTGCGTGGGAGAGAAGACCAATTGACGGATTGCAGTAGTCGCTGCGGATGCCGTGCCGCTGAAAGTGTACGTTCCCGCGACACTCGTTGTAAAGCCGGAAGCCGTGAGCGATACAGTAGTGAACGTGCCTTTCGCGGCGAGGTCGAGCGTTACGGAAACCGTCTGCGTTTGCTCGGGGCTGTCCACGTCACCGATCGTCACGCCGGCGAAATTCGCGAGCGTCTGATTGTCGTTGACCGGCTGATTGGCCACGGTGCCGGTGATCGTCGGCGCGTCGTTGATGGACGTCGTCACCACCGTCGTGAGGCTGTCCGTCACCGCCACGGCAACGCCGTCATTTGTCGAAATAGTAAACGTCGTCGTTTCAGCGGATCCCGGCGCAACACGGTTGGGCGTCGGCGTGAAGATCAATCCTCGAATGGCCGTGGTCGCCGCTGCCGCCGTGCCGCTGAACATGTACACGCCGCCCGCGTTGGTGAAACCATTGAGCGTCGTGAACGAACCCTTCGCCGCGGAATCCAACCTGACCAACACGCTCTGCGTTTGAGCCGGCGAATCCACGTCAGCGAGCGTCACGCCCGAAAAAGGCGACACGGTGGTTTTGTCCGTCACGGTCTGATTGGCCACGGTGCCTGAAATCGTCGGAGCGTCGTTGAAGGAGGTCGATACCACCGTCGTCGTGTTGTTCGTCACCGCAGCCGCTATCCCGTCGTTCGTTGAAATCGTGAACGTCGTCGTTTCCGTAGTTCCCGGCGCAACGCGGTTGGCCGATGGCGTGAAGACCAAGCCTTGAAGCGCCGTCGTCGCCGCCGCCGCGGTGCCGCTGAACGTATACACGCCGCCGGTCGCGTCCGTGAAGCCGTTGAGCGTGGTAAATGTTCCCTTCGCCGCAGTGTCGAGCGTCACGGAAACCGTTTGCGTCTGCGCGGGCGAATCGACGTCCGCGATCGTCACGCCAACAAACGGAGAGACAGAGGTCTTGTCGGTCACCGCCTGATTCGCGACCACCCCGGCAATCGTCGGCGCGTCGTTGACAGACGTTGAAACCACGGTCGTCGTGTTGTTTGTCACCGCGGCATAAATCCCGTCGTTCGTTGAAATCGTGAACGTCGTCGTTTCCGTAGTTCCCGGCGCAACGCGGTTGGCCGATGGCGTGAAGACCAAGCCTTGAAGCGCCGTCGTCGCCGCCGCCGCGGTGCCGCTGAACGTATACACGCCGCCGGTCGCGTCCGTGAAGCCGTTAAGTGTTGTGAATGCTCCCTTCGCCGCCGTGTCCAGCGTTACCGAAACCGCTTGCGTCTGGGCAGGAACGTCCGGGTTGGCGATGACGGCGCCACTGAACGGCGAAATTGTGGTTTTGTCCGTTACCGCCTGATTCGCGACGGTGCCGGTAATAGAAGGAGGCGTCGCGTGCACTGCGAACGTGTTCGTTCCCGAAGCCACGCTCGTGTTGCCGGCGGCGTCGCTCGAAGTGGCTTTCACGATATGCGAGCCGCCAGACAACGGCGTACCCGGTGTGTAAGTCCAATTCCCACTGCCGTCCGCGGTCACTGTGACAGGTGCCGAGCTGTCGATGGTGATCGTGACCGTGCTATTCGCTTCTGCCGTGCCGCTGAATGTAGGCTGGTTCACGATCAAAATAGCCGCATTCGCGGGCGTGAAGAGAACCGGCGCGTTTGGCGCAGCGGTGTCGATCGTCACCTGCAAACCGGACGAAGCCACCCCGGTGTTACCTGCTTTGTCGGTGGCTTTCGCCGTGAGCGTGTGCGATCCGTCGGTCAACGCCGATGACGTGATCGACCAATTGCCGCTGCCATCCGCGGTTGCCGTGCCGAGCACCGTGGTGCCGTCGGTGTCGAACAAGGTGACGGTCGCGTTGGCTTCGCAGGTTCCGGTGATGACGGGCGTGGTGATTTTGGTGATGCGGTCGCTGTTGGAACTGCCCGAATCGCTGGCCGTGGCCAAAGCGACGCCCGTGGGCGCGCTTGGCGCGGACTGGTCCAGCACATAAGCCTGGCTAACAACGGCACCCGTGTTGCCGGCCGTGTCGATCACGCGGATTTTCAGCGTGTTGCTGCCCGTCAACGTGACGCCGGAAAGGCTCCATGTTTTCTGCCCCGCCGTGCCAGTCGCGTCCTGATAGGTGCTGCCGTTGTCGAGCGAAACCTGTACGGTTTCGTCGCTCGCCAGATTCGCGGAAGTCGTGCCACTGATGGTTTGCGCGGCGGTCTTGGTGATGAAGTCGGTGCTCGACGATCCGGTGTCGTTGGAGAACGCGACCGTCGCGATGGTGTTCGTCGGCGCGGTGGTGTCGATGGTGATGGACAATCCGCTGGAGGCGACGCTGACGTTGCCGGCGGCATCGGTTGCTTTGACGGTGATTGTGTGACTGCCTTCGCTCAAAGTCGACGTCGCGACCGACCAATTGCCCGAGCCATTGGCCGTCGTCGTGCCCAGCACCGTGGTGCCGTTGGTGTCATAGATGGTGATCGTCGCGTTGGCTTCCGCCGTGCCGCTCAACGTGGGCGTGGTCACGCTGGTGATGCCGTCGCTGTTGGAAGCGCCGCTGTCGCTGGCGGCGGCGAGAACCGGCGTGCCGGGCTTTGCGGGCGCGGTGGTGTCGATGTTCACCTGTAAACCGGACGAAGCCACCCCGGTGTTACCTGCTTTGTCGGTGGCTTTCGCCGTGAGCGTGTGCGATCCGTCGGTCAACGCCGATGACGTGATCGACCAATTGCCGCTGCCATCCGCGGTTGCCGTGCCGAGCACCGTGGTGCCGTCGGTGTCGAACAAGGTGACGGTCGCGTTGGCTTCGCAGGTTCCGGTGATGACGGGCGTGGTGATTTTGGTGATGCGGTCGCTGTTGGAACTGCCCGAATCGCTGGCCGTGGCCAAAGCGACGCCCGTGGGCGCGCTTGGCGCGGACTGGTCCAGCACATAAGCCTGGCTAACAACGGCACCCGTGTTGCCGGCCGTGTCGATCACGCGGATTTTCAGCGTGTTGCTGCCCGTCAACGTGACGCCGGAAAGGCTCCATGTTTTCTGCCCCGCCGTGCCAGTCGCGTCCTGATAGGTGCTGCCGTTGTCGAGCGAAACCTGTACGGTTTCGTCGCTCGCCAGATTCGCGGAAGTCGTGCCACTGATGGTTTGCGCGGCGGTCTTGGTGATGAAGTCGGTGCTCGACGATCCGGTGTCGTTGGAGAACGCGACCGTCGCGATGATGTTCGTCGGAGCAGTGGTGTCGAGCACATAAGCCTGGCTAAATACCGGTCCCGCGTTGCCGACCCCGTCAATCACGCGGATTTTCAACGTATTGCTTCCCGTCAACGTGACGCCAGAGAGACTCCAACTCGTCTGTCCGGAAGCCCCCGTCGCATTCTGATAGGTACTGCCGTTGTCTATCGACACTTGAACGGTTTCGTCGCTCGCGAGATTCGCCGAAGTCGCGCCGCTGATCGTCTGCGCGGCGGTCTTGGTGATGAAATCGGTGCTCGAGGATCCGGTGTCGTTGGAGAATGCGGCCGAGGCGATGGTGTTCGTTGGCGCGGTGTTGTCGATGGTGTACACTTGGCCGGCGGTGAAACCGGTGGCGATCGGCGTGTTACTGGTGTCCTTAATTCCGGTCCCTGTGCTATTCAAGTCCAGTCGCAGCGTGCCGCTTCCGGTGATGCTGCTGACTGTTACGGTATACGTGGTTCCACTTCCGGTCACGCTGGAAACGGTGCCCGCGACGCTGCCGGTGTTGGTCAGCGAAAAATCGCTGGTATCGACACCGGTTACGCTGGCCGAAAACGTGACCGTGTAACGAACGCTGGTGGCGTTCGTGGGCGACGTGTCGACGCGCGTGATGCTGGTGACGGTGGGAGCCGACGCAATCGTAACCGTCACGCTGGCGTTATTGACGGTATCATTGACCGCGTTCAGCGCCCCGGCATCCCAGCCTTGGGCAGCAGACAGGTTATAGACCGTGTTGTCGGCGGCGCTGGTGCCGTTTTTGGTCGCTAACGAATTGATGACCGCCAGATCACCCGCCGAGAGCGTGATGGTAAGACTGGTGGCTGAGGTGATTTCGACATTGGGGGTATCGTTCAGGCAATACTGGCCGTTGCCGTCGCCGACAAAGCAGAATTTGTTGGCGATCACATCGTTGTTGCTACCCGCGAGCGGCAGGAAATTGCTGCCTGTTACCACAAACTTGCCGGTATTGCCGTCGTAGGTGGCGGAAGTGAAGGTCGGCACCCCCACGTTCGATACTGTGATGGCGTTGGTGGCGTCCGAGATATCGCCTCCGGTAATCACCGTGTTCCAGTCATCGGCGGCGGCGAGGTTATACGTGATGTTGCCGGTGGAAATGGTGCCGTTTGCGGTAAACAGCTTTTGCACCCCCGCCTGATCGGCACTGTTCAAGGTCACTGTGAATGTGGTGGCGCTGGTGGGATCCACATTGCTGGACGTCAGCGTGTATTGGGTGACGGCACCGCCTTCGCCCGTGATCGTCAATTTGCTCACGGTAATGCCACTGCCGCTGCCGTTGGCGACCAGGTTCGTGCCCGTAACGGTCAGGACGTGCGTGGCCACGTTATACGTGGCCGAGGTGATCGTCGGAGCTGTGACACTACTGGCGGTGATGGGGTTGCCGGTGAGGTCGGCGGGGGCGGATTTGGTGGAATCCCAATTGGCGGCACCCGCCAGATTGAAGGTAGTGCCATCTACCGAGACGGTGCCGTTCGTGTTGAGCAAGGCATTCACGCGCAGTCGATCCGTGCTGTTCAAGGTCACGCTGAACGTGTTGTTGCCGGCGGTAGCGCTGCCAGTGGTCAGGGTATAGGTGGCGTTGTTTGCCCCGGTGATGGTCAGTTTGGTCGGGTCGATGGTGTCCGTATTGGCAATGCCGGTGCCCGTCACCGCAAACACGCCGGTGCTGGCATTGTAGGTCGCGCTGGTGATGACGGTGGGGGCGTTCACCGTGCCTGAAACCGAAATGTTCTGAGTCGTCGCTCCGGTGCTGGCGCAGGCGATGTTGCCGCTGATAGCACCGACTGATGCTGTCGAGGCAATACGCGCGTAGAGTGTCGTCGTTGCAACGGTTCCGCTTGAGGGCGTCAGCGATACCGAGGCGCCATAACCCGAGCCGCTGGTGGTGGACACTTCCACTCCCGTGGGAGCGGTGACGACGAGGTTGGCGGTCAGGTTGGTGCCGCCTACGGTGAAGGATAGCGGGGTGGACGCCGTGCCGGCGACGGTTGTGCCAAAGGCGAGCGAGCCTGGGGCGACGGTGACGGTGGGGCCGGTGGCCGCTGGCGCAAGCGCTCGTCCATAGACGTCGACCGTCGTTCCGTTTCCGTTTGTATAGGTCCACACCGCAGCAAACGCGTCGCTCGCTAGAGGTGTCAGAACCAGAGCGGATTGGTCGCCGAGCCGATGCTGATTGATTTCAAAATCCGCAACGTCGACAGCCATGCCGATCGCGTTGAAGCGCCGGCCGAAGAGCCCGGATTGATCGAAGTCACGCACGTCCGACTGCCAGCCCACGAGGAATCCGCCGCCGCTCAGCGTAACAACATAAGCCCCGTAATTGTTGCCTGTTGTCACCGAATTGACGGCAAAGGCGCTGCCTTGGATTACCGCGCTGTTATTATAACGAACGGCTTTAATCTGTGTGCGGTTGGTAGTTCCATCCAAATAATCCGCCGCAATCACAAATCCGCCAGTCAGGCCGGCGACACGCGGGCCGTAGTACGCGGTAGTGATACCTGTATTAACGACGCTTCCTCCGCCAACGCGCGTGCGAATTCCGCTGTCGGTTGCGTCCGTCCAAGCGACCACGTAATTTCCATCGCTCAACGCCGCCACGGCCGGGCTGTAATAGCTGCTGCCAATCAACACTTCCGCGGAGAACGACGTTCCATTGCTCCCGTTGAACCGATGCAATCGCACGTCGCCGATGTCGTCATACCAAACCACCACGAACGTTCCATCGGTCAGTGTCGCCACCGACGGGTAGTAGTGGCCAATGCCGCCTCCTGCAACGGCTAAAATCTCGGCCCCGACGGTCCCGTTGGCTTCAATAATCCGGAAAGCAATGTCGTAATTGGCTCCAGAAGAGGTCACATAAACCACGACGAAGCGACCGGCGTTCAGCGCCGCAACGCCCGGACTGCTGTCGTCAACTGCAATGCTTGAATTGCTCGCCAGAAATTCGCTCCCCACAGCTGTCCCGGTGCTGGAAAGAATCTGTCCGCGGATACTGTTAAACGTCGCAGATGACTTGCCACCCTGCCCGGCAGATTGCCAGACGGCGACCATGTTTCCGTTGCTGAGTGTGGCTACGGCTGGTAACTGTTGGCTACCTGTTGTGAACGTATTGATCGGGTAGTCATTGCCGAGTGTCAAGTCGTTGGATGTTTCCGCGATGACTGTGAACGTGAGGGTCGTGGCGATCCCCTGAGCGGTGATCGGATTGCCGCTGCTGTCGAGATTGTATTGATCGTAGTAATGCGCCGTGACACTGACCGTCTGGCCGACTGTAGGAATCGTGCCGGTTCCGATTTTCAGCGTGGCAATATTGTCGACCGTCGGATCGAACGAAAGGGTGAACAGGTTGGCGGTCGTCTGGCTGTCGATCGCCCAAAAACCGCCCGTTGCGGGACCTGTGTCAACCGGAGTCAGCGTGGCCATCGCGAATCCGGTCGTCAAATTATTGAACAGTGTCTTCTGATTGGACGGGGTAATAGCGGTCGGCGGATTGTCCACGTGAATCTTGGTGCCGCTGGTGCCGATACTGCCGGTCGGAGTTCCATCAAAGATGAAACCGACGTCGTCGTCGTTGGTCGTGTCTCCCGGCGTCTGGTCCAAAAACCGGAACAGATTTCCCGCCGTGTTCGTATACGATGGATTCGATTGACTATTGACGATGCAATCGGTCCAACTGACGCCGTTATTGCTGCTGAACTGGAATTTACCGCGATTCAAAATCTGGGTGGCGGTATTGATCCACGTCACCCGGGTAATCGTATTGCTGACGCCAGCGAAGTCAAAGAGACCGAACTTCCACGTGTAACTCGCCGAACCCGGCCGGACGTACACATCCGTGATGTACCCTTCTGTCCGTGGATTGGCTGCAAGCGTCGTAAACGTCGCAGCCGGTGAATACGACGTCCCGGCGCTGTTGATTGCATATGCCTTGTACGTGTAGTTGATGCCGCCGTAGAGGTTAAAAACGCTTGCAGTAAACGTGTTCGTCGTATCAATGCTGATTCGTTGGGTTGTGCCGGCGTCGCCGATCAACGGATTGTTGTTCGTAGCGGTTCTGGACACGACGACGCCGCGTTCCGTGATCGCCAAGCCGCCCGTGTTGGTGATGGTTCCGCCCAGAGTTGCGACGGCCGTTTCAATGCTGGCACTCGTAGGCGTCGTCACTGTGGGCGTGGCAGCCATCGCCGACGCACCCAAAAACAGCGCCGCCATCAGCGAGAATGCGAACCGAATCTGGTTTCCTGCAACACAAGATGAATTCATCATAATCCCTTTGAATGACCTAAATTCCTTTGCGAACGAAATAAGCCCCTGAAGCCACGCATCCAATCGCGCAACCTCGTCGGCAATTTCTGCTCGTCAATGCCTCACCGTTTCTCTATCGAGCTACCATATCTGCAAAACCACTGTATCACCTGTGAGAACGAAACGTGTTTCCGCGAATGATTGCAAAATTCCCAGCAATCGACGTTCCTAATGCCTCGTCAATTTTCTCTAAAGTCGACATTCGATACAGAAAACCGCGATCAGCTTTTCCGATTCCTTCTGCACTTTTGCGTCCGGTATCGGCAATCGCTTTCATGGAACGGCGGTTAGACGCGCATGACGCCACTCGAAACGTACCTCAAAGACCTTGCCGAAATCCGTTCGACGGGCGCGCATGTGCCGGAGACTTCGTTCTATTCGGCGCTGGCTCGGCTGCTCAACGATGTCGGTGCAACGCTGAAGCCGAAGGTGCGCTGCGTCTTCAATCTTCAGAATCGTGGTGCGGGTATCCCGGATGGCGGGCTGTTCACACCTGACCAGTACCAGCGCGGTAGCGGTGAGCCACAGGCTGAGACCATGCCGTCACGCGGTGTGATCGAAGTCAAAGCGCCGAAGGACGACGCCTGGCTGACGGCCAACGGCCAGCAGGTGTCGCGGTACTGGGGCAAGTATGGTCAGGTACTGGTCACCGATTACCGCGACTTTGTGCTCGTCGCACGCGGGCCGGGTGGTGCGATCACGAAGCTGGAAAGCTATCGACTGGCTGCGAACGAAGCGGAATTTTGGGAACTTGCTGCGCATCCGAAGGCAGCGGCCAAGCGGCATGATGTGCCGTTTGAAGAGTATATTCGGCGCGTCATGTTGCACTCGGCTCCGCTGGCCGATCCGAAGGATTTGGCGTGGTTCTTGGCATCGTATGCTCACGCAACCGAGAACACTCCCGCCGGCCGAATGATGCGCCGCTCGCTGGCGATCATGGCCAGTTTCTACACAGAGCAACAGGCCCTTGATGTCCGCGAAGGTTTGTCTCGCCGCGTCCGTGACTGACTGTTCATCGGCTTGGCCCCGTACGGCTAGAAGAACGTGCGGATCGACGGTCGTAGCATTATTCAGATCGACTCTGAAGAAGGCCCGCGAATCCGGCCGCTGTTTGAACTTTACGCTTATGGCGGCCACACGATTGATTCGTTGGTTGAAACGCAGTTCAAGGAATGCGTTGTTTTCTCGAAAGCGACGCCCCGCTTCACGCACAGCAAAGTCCATCACATCCTTCGTGATCGCGCTTACATCGGCGAAATCAACCACAAGGGCCAATGGCTCCCTGGCAAACAGGACCCCCTGATCGACCGGGCGACGTGGGATCGGACGCAGTTTCTTCTCGGTGATAAAGTTTACCGCTCCGAGGAATTAACGTACGCCGGCGAGTTGATCCTGTGCGCGCACTGCGGCCACCCGATCACCGGCGAATTGAAGATCAAGAAAACGAAGACCGGCGAACGCGAGTACGCCTACTACCGCTGCGCCAAGTACACTGCGAAAGACCATCCGCGCGTCCGCGTGACAGAAGCCGACTTGGACGCTCAGGTACTGGCACTGTTCCGAAAGATGAAGATCGGCGATGAGAAAGTGCGGAATTGGTTCAGCCGGGCGCTTCACGCCCGTGCCAAAGACAGCCAAGCTGCGTCACAGGCCCGGCTGGCGGAACTTACAAGGCAACATTCGACAGTCCTGCAGCAATTGGATCGATTACTGAATCTGCGCATTTTGGACGAGATCAACGAGAACACCTTCGCTGCCAAAAATACCGAATTGCGTGACCGCGAAGCCCACATTCGGCTTGAAATCGATGCTGCATCGAAGGGACATGCCGAATACGCCGACCTCGCGATCAATGCGTTTGAACTGTCACAACGTCTTGAAGAGAAATGGACTTGTGCGGATTATCAGTCAAAACGTCAGATTCTCGAAATCATCTGTTTGAACTTCACGCTCGACGGCGTAACCCTATGCCCTGAAATGAGAAAGCCCTTCGACGTACTCGCCGAAGGGCTTGTTTTGAAAAGAAGTCGGGGCGACAGGATTTGAACCTGCGACCTCTGCGTCCCGAACGCAGCGCTCTAAGCCAAGCTGAGCTACGCCCCGATTGGTGCGGAAGAAATACAATACAGACTGCGTCGGAAAATGCAAATGTAGATTGATGGGGTTTGCGAATTTTTCGAATATTTTCGAGCGCACCGAGGGTTGCGGTGCGCTCGAAAATGGGCTTGTCTTTGTGGTGGTTACTTGCCGGCCAAGACGGCTTTCGCGGTGACGTTGTCGGGGTCGACGGCGAGGATGTCGGTGAAGATTTTCTTGGCGGCATCGCGCTGCAACTGGCCTAGTTTCGCGAGGCCTAGTTCGGTCTGGAAGGTTACGTCGCTAGGGAAGTACTCGAGCATCATCACGTCGATCTTTTCGGCGGGGATGAATTTTTTCTGCATGCGCAGCGCATAGGCCAAGCGGAGGTTTGCGTAGTAGTTTAATTTATCGACCTCGATCACCTGCTTCGCGATCATTTCGGCTTCGTCGAAACTTCCTTGTGCCAAGATCGGCAGCAACATGGCCACTCGCGCTTCGACTGACGTTTGGTGAGCCTTCAATGCATTTTGGTAGGCGTTGCGGGATGCGGCGTAGCTGTTGATGCAGTAGTAGAGCCAGCCGAGCCGCAGTTGCGCGGTGTAGCGGTAGGTCGGGAGGTCCTTTACGGTCAACACTCGACGAATCGCGTCATCGTAATCTTTTGAGGCTTCAGAGACGAACGAGATGCGGTAGTTTTCGGCGGGTGAATCGGCTGCCGGGGTTTCGGCCGCGCGTGCGCGATGCATCGACAGCACGAGCACACATGCAGCGCAGACGGCGACGGATTTAGTTAAAAGACGGTGCGTTGTTTTCATCTTCAATTCTCCTGATTTCAATGTTGCCGAGTTTAAATGAACCGAAGCCTTTGGTGTCGTCAAGCGACATGGTGGCCCGGCTTTCTTTATGGAACCATGACCGCTTGATGCTGGATTGCGTGACGCCGCGTTCGACGAAACTTTGAGACGCTCGTACAGCGGCCAAATTGGGCGCGAAGGAGCTGAGCAATTGGACGACCATTTTCCGCGTTCCGGACGACGCGATGCCTGACGGAACGAAATCGTTCCAGACGAGTTTCGGGCGGTAAGTCAGCGGCATGCGCGGAAGGGCGAAGAGCATCAGGCGCAGCCACGGGTCATTGCCGTCGGCTCGGTAGAAATAAAATGTGCCTTCGTGTTTTCCGAAGAAGAGCTGGCCTTTTCCGGAGCAGAAATAGAACGTGCCGTCATAGGACATGCGAACTGTCAGCGTAAGCGTGTCGATTTCTTTTCCGTCGCGGTGGACGGTGTAGTCGTAGGTTTCATCGAGCACGAAGGAGGTCAGTGCGTCGAGGCGTTTGTCGGGATAGAGCGGTTCGACGACATCTTTTTCTGGCGGGCATTCGTTGGCGAAATACGCGCCGTTTGAAACGAAACTGACGAAGCTGAATGGCAGCGAGGACGCGCCTATGTTTTCGGTAGCTTGGACTTGGATGTGAATGTGCGGCTGAGGCGAGTAGCCGGAGTTGCCGCACATGCCCAGCACGGTGCCGCGTTCGACCATGTCGCCGACTTTGACGCGCATTGATTTTTCGGCGAAGTGCGAGATTTCGACGTACCATCCGGCGAGGTCTTGAATGACGATCGCGTTGCCCCAATTATTTGTTTTGTCGGCGTCGCCGGGTTTGCTGTCGGGGAGGTCATCGACGATTTTGACAACACGTCCGCGCACGGGCGAGAGGACGGGTTTGTTGAAGCAGTAGAAGTCTTCGAGCTTCGAACCGTCGTCGGAATGCGTTTTGCCTTTGTCATCGGTGATCACGAAATCGTAGGCGTAGCGCCAGTTTCCTTTGTGGGTCCATTGGCCGTCGAAGCCTTGCCAGACGGTCCATTTTCCGGAGAACGGAAGGAAGAGCGTGCGCGCCTGGCCGTTGTAGCGCATGCGATTGGCGTAGGCGTTTTCGAGAGTCTCTTCCGGAGTGGCACCGATGAAGCGAGCGAACATCGGGCTTTGCACGAGGTCGAGGAGGAAGATGAATGCCATCGCCACGAGATTGAATGGCAGCGTGTACGCGGGTAATTGATAGGGGACGATGAACACGAAGACGGAGTCAAAGATTAAAATGGAGACGATGACGGCGAGCGCGGCGAGGATGTAGCTCTTGATCGATGGGACGGTGTAGACGCCGCCGATGACCATCGCGACGAGGATGTAGTTGAAGTTGCTGACATCGGCGGCGGCGAGATTGAATGAGCCGAGCATTAATCCGCGGACGAGAACGCCGACATAAAAGCCCCAGAGCGAGAGCAACAAAAGGATGCGCGATTTGCAGGCGATGAGTGTGCAGACGAGCATCCCGACGAGGATGTTGGGTTCGAACAAAATCCCGCCGAGCGATTTGAAATAACCGGTCACGAGTGGCGACCAGACGGTCATCCAATCGGGCGTCAATGCGTCTTGTTTCCAGAGCGCGTGGCCGTAGGTGTCGGAGACGAGGAGGTCACCGTAGCGGTGGGATGCGAGGTAGCCGATCCAGGTCACGATCACGAATGGGAGGCTGAGAATCGGAAGCCTTAAATACTTCGTAAACAGGTTCGTCATTGCAACGGCGAGGATGAAGGTGAGGATGCCAGCTGACGCGATCAGAATGCAGGATAAAGGCGTGAATTGGAGCCGGTGTCCGAGCGCGAGGCCGACGAGAAAGGGGTTGTATGTGAACGCGCCCGCGCGCCAATAGTCGCGGTCCATGTTTAAGAATCGGGCAAACAAAAACGACGCGAGGACGGAGACCATTCCGGCGGCACCGATGCCGGGATTGATCCAGGTTGCCACGAAAAACGCCAGCCCGATCCACGCGTTGTGGATGAAAAAGATTTCCGGAAAGCTGGCGAAGATCGCGCGCACTTCTTTGAAGACGATATTGTTCTCAAGCCATCCCAGCGCCGACGGCAGGGCGCTGGGATGTGAGGGCGTGACTCGCATCGATGAAGCTGATCTGGAATCCACACTGTCTTCCTGCAATGGGGCTGCGATGGACGAAGGATTCATAGCGTAGTGTCCACGTGAAAGTTCTTCAAGCGCTCAGGCAGAATTTCACGGCGTTCGATATCGGTCAAGTCTTCCGGCTCGCGGATCAAGTCCACTTCCCCGCTCTCTCCGATGAGGACGATGGCCGGGCGATACGCGATGAACTGGTTCCATTGTGTGTTGCTGTAGGCACCAACGGGCGACATGATCATGCGTGTGCCCCGGGACAACGGCGGGAGTTGAGCGCCTTCGCCGACGACGTCGATGTTCATGCACATCGGCCCGTAGATCATGCTGTACTCGTTGAGTCCCGGAACATCGCGGTCGAGTTCGATGTTGAAGTTGTACCAATAGGAGGTGGGCAGAATGTTGACGCCGGCGTCGGCGACGTAGGCTCGTGTGCCGTCGGCGAGACGTTTGGCGGCGACGACGGTGGTGATCAACATGCCGGCTTCGTCGATGAGCGCTCGGCCGGATTCGAGGATGAGCTTGGGGAAGTCGCCGGGCTTCAGGCTCTTCTGAAGTTCATCGGTGATGGCCTTTGCAAAACTATCGACGGGCGGGACGGCGACATCGGCGGGGAGGTACGTGCCTTTAAGGCGGCTGCGCGACGGGAAGCCGCCGCCGATGTTGATGTGCTCCATTGAGAAATCGAATTTCGATTTCAATTCGTAGCCGAATGCGACCATCTTCGCGACTTGCTTGGCGTAGACTTCGGGTTCGAGAATGAAGGTGCCGACGTGGCAATGCAGGCCTGTGAGAGTCAGCTTTTTGCCATTGAAGATACGCTTCGCAGCTTCGAGCGCCTGGCCGGTTTCGAGGTTGAAACCGAAGCGCGACCACTGCGGATAAATCCCGGCGTCGAGGTTGATGCGAATGCCGACGGGGATTTTCTTGCCGAGCTTAACGGCGACTTTTTCGAGGTCGTTGATTTCGTCGAGATGGTCGATGTCAATCGACGCGCCTTCGGAGGCTGCGCGTTCGAGGATATGCATCGGCTTGTACGGTCCGTTGAAAATAATCTGGTCGCCGGGGATGCCCATTCCGCGCGCTTTTGTGTACTCCATTTCGGAGACGACTTCAGCGATGGCGCCGCAGTCGTGCATGATCGCGCAGACGGATTTCAAGTAGTTTGTTTTGTACGACCAGCCGAACGCAACGTTGGGGTAGCGCGTCGAAAAGGCGCTGTGCATCTGGCGGTATTTATCGCGGATGGTGCGCTCGGAATAGACAAAGAGCGGCGAGCCGTATTGTGCGACGAGTTTGCTGATCGGCACGCCTTCGATGGTCTCGCGAACTTTGCGCGCGTAGGCCGGGCTGCGCCCGAATTTGTTCATTGCGCCGCCCATTAACTTCTTGATCACCGGCTTCTCATATGATGACATTATGCCGTCTCTCCTCGTGTAATCGCATCTTGAAATTTCTGCATATCGGAAACCATTTCCAAGCAATAACGGACGAACAATTTGCCTGCGGGATACTCGTTCGCTTCGGTCTCTGTCATTTCACGCACGGGCAGCCCCATAGCTCGGCGAACCATTCGAGACGGCAGATTGATGCCGACGCCCGTCGCGAAGTAGGACCATGCCGGGAAGCGCGGATTAATTTCGATCAGGAAGACTTCGTCGCCCTTGACCATGCACTCCAACTCGAAGGGACCGCGCCAGGAATATTCTTTGATGAAGCGCTGAGTCGCTTCGAGCATCTTTTCGTTTTTGACTGTCACGCCGGTCCAAATTTTTCCGAGCGAGGTGATCATGATTTTCTTGATGCCGACGGCTCCGAGCGAGTGGCCTTCGCCGTCGCCCAAGCCCACGACATTCAACTCGTCGCCGGTGACGACTTGTTGAACGATGATCGGGTAGCCCCAGTCGGCGGCGAGCGCGGACATGTGGTGGTGCGCTTCGGCGAGCGTGCTGGCTCTGTAGGCTTTGTAATAGATGCCTTTGATCATCACCGGCAGGCCGATCTCTTCGACGGCTTCAGAAAGTTGCCCGGGCGAATTGATGACTTTGGTTTTGGGAAGCGAGATGCCGATCTTTGACGCGACTTCGGTCAGCAGATCTTTGCCGCGCAATTTGAACTGTTCCATGCTCGGCAGGAAGGTTCGGATGCCGTGGGATTCGAGCACGGACGCGTAATGGATATACATCGGCAATTCAGCGTCGAGGTTGGGAATGACGAGGTCGAGGCCGTGCGTTTCCTTGATATGAAGGAGGCGGTTGATATAGGCTTCGGTCTCGCCGTAGGGGTACGGCATGATGAAGGATTTTTTGATAATCCAATCCATGTAAATGCCGGGTTCCATGGCGTCGTAAGCCAGGCCGATGACCTCGACGTCCAAGTCTTTGTCTTCGAGGAGACTCCGCGCGACGCCGATCCCGGGGCCGGGATTGTCGGCGGCGTTGATGCCGGAGACTCCGATGATGAGTTTCTTTTTCACGACGGACCTCGTGGGAAGTTTAGGCAAGCGAAACAGGGATGATTAGCAGGCGCATTGCACGGACAGTGATTTCAACTGGCCACAGAAATCGTTGATGTCGCGTTCGGCTTCGTCTGCGGCGATATCGTATTCGGCGCTGACGGCTTTGATGATGTCGGACATGACGACGTTGTCGCGCAGTTTTTTCAAGATGAAAAGACCGGTCGGATTCAGCATGAAACTGTCGCCGGTTGATGGGTCGAAAACGAAGCCTTCATCATTCAAAGCCAAGTGCGCAATCTTGCTCATAAAGTACCTTTCGATTCAGAAGCGGTGCCGAGTTCGTTAACAGTATGTATGAAAGATGGGCGGAGTTATCATGGAAATTTGAATAAAATCGAACGAAATTTTTCTGTGCCGCAGTCATCGCAATGATTCTGCGCTTCACTCTGGCGCACGTGTGAATTAAGGTATTGGTTATGTCAACCACTCTATCAAAAAATACATTTCTATTGTCTTCCAGCGCCGCGTGTGCCGCGTTGATGACGTTGCTTGCGTTGACGGGATGTGACCGTCAAGAGTATGTCGTCGAACATGTGTCGTCTCCGGTGGTCATCACGGCGCCGGACAAGACGGCTCCGGGCGATAGCGTAAAAAAAGACGCGGCGGCAGGAACGACTGCGAAAGCGGACGGCGAGAAGTCGGATAAACCTGCTGACAAAGCGGACGCGCCGAAGAGCGAAATTCCGGTGCTGACGACTGCGTTTATGATCGATGGATTTGAAGGCCCGGAGTCCACGGTGTGGGGCTTCGATTCGGCGGATGATGAAGGCATCGCTCAATATGTGACGGCTGGCGCGACGCAGGGCAAGAAGGCGCTCAAGATCACGCTGAAGGACAAAGGGCGGGCTGGGAAATTCAATCTGCGCCGGGACGTGAATTTGGATTTGTCACACGCGGCATCGCTGGTGCTGGATTTCAATGCGCCGTCTGACAAATTCACGCTGGCTGTAGCGCTGACGTGCGGACCGCATGACATTTATCAGGAATCGAAAGCGATTGAATTGAAGCAGGGCGCGAACACGAATCTGCGCATTCCATTGACGGGCAATTCGTGGAAAAATGAAAAGTCGAAATGGGAGTACACGTCGCCGCCGGTGAATCTGCAATTCGTTCAACGCATCTCGCTGCTGATCTTCACGAACGGCGAATCGGCGGGGTCGATTGTGCTCGACAATCTGCGCGTGGAGCCGGACGAAACGCCGCTGCTGTCGTCGGGCGGAATGGTGCTGCGCGAATGGCGTCCGCAGTTGCTGGGAATCCTTGGAGTGCCGAAAACGGTGCGGCAATATGAAGGGGTCGAGGCGTTCACATTCTTCCGCGCGAGCTACCGCGATTTCTTTGATTCGAACGACATCGCGGCCGGGATGCGCATTTATTCGCCGTCTGGAAAAACGATTGATGTCCGCGCGTTTTTCGACGGGATGATGAACGCTCCGAAGGAAGTACGCGTCGAGAAAGAAGGCGCTCCGCTCACGCCGTTGTGGGGGCCGGTGGACTTGATTTCGAAGCCGGATGCGGCGGCTCCGAAGAAGAAAAAAGGCGGCGGCAAAGGCGCTGCGAAGAAGAACGCCGAGAAAGCAGAGAAGGAAAAAGAGGAAGCGAAAGACCCAGTCAAAGAAGCGGCCAAAGAAGCGGAGTTGAAGAAGGCTATCGAGCAGACGGCGGATCTGCGGATCAAATCGACGACGAAGCTGCCGGTGTGGTGCATGCGATTTACGCCGGTGGAAACGGGGCAATACACGTTGCAGGTTTACGTTCAGAATGCGGCGGGTGAAACGCGATCAGAAGAGCGTAAATTAACGGTGCTGCCCGAGCGCAAAAATCCCGCCACGCCGGGACGCTGGGGCGGCAATGTGCGCGTGTCAAAACGCGATCCACATCAATTTGAATTGCAGAACGGCGACCCTTTTTATGTGTACGGTCAGAACGTGTGCTGGACGCGCGATTGGACGCCGTACCTCGACAAGATGAAGGACTACGGCGCGAACACCGTGCGCATTTGGCTGTGCCCGTGGGGCTTGAATTTGGAGCGGAAGACGGAGCCAGGAAGTTATGATTTGGAGACGGCTGAGCGCATCGATCACCTTGTCGCCGACGCTGAAGCGCGCGGCATTCGAATCATTTTTTGTTTTACATTCCACGGCATGAATCAAGGCAATTGGGGCGATTCGCCGTACAACGTGGCCAACGGCGGGCCGTGTGCGCGAGCCGAAGATTTCTTCACGAATTACAAAGCGAAGCAGCAATTCAAACGTCTGCTGTCGTATTCGGCGTCGCGCTGGAGTTCGTCACCGGCGATATTTTCGTGGGAATTGATGAACGAAATCGACCTCGCGAAATTCAGCTATTTCGACGAAGCGATTCATTGGGCTCGCGAAATGGCAGGGCATTTAAAGGGTGTCGATCCGCACGGGCATCTGGTGACGGTCAGCGCGACGTTGCGTGATGCACCGATGGAGTTGTGGACCGATTCGCGCATCGATTGGGTGCAGATTCACGCGTATGGAAAAGATGTATCGAATCTGATGTTCGAACGCATCAGCCCGTTTCAGACGATGTTGAAGCCGGTGTTGATGGGTGAGTTCGGCGGCGGCACTGAATCGCGCGACGACATCCCGGATCAGGACGGCGCTCGGTTGCAGGCGTCGCTGTGGGTCACGGCGTGTTCGCCGTCGTGCGGGGCGGCGATGCCGTGGTGGTGGGACACGTATATTGAGACGCGCAATTTGTATCCGGTGATGGCGGCGACGAAGAAGTTCGTTGCGGGTGAAGATCGGCGCGGGCGCTTCGGAAATTGGGTTAAGAAGATGTACGACTTTGGCGTCGAAGTGTCGGGATCGATGGACGCTCAGGGTGGTCGGTTTTATGTCTCGAATCCGGAGTGGGTCAAGAATCCGGATTTCCGCAAAGGGCCGTTGATTCCGAAAGATCAGAAGGTCGAATTGACGGGAT
This sequence comes from Planctomycetota bacterium, assembly GCA_037129555.1. Taxonomy (GTDB): domain Bacteria; phylum Planctomycetota; class SZUA-567; order H5-PLA8; family H5-PLA8; genus JANXLS01. The sequence goes on along the minus strand of JBAXUS010000001.1, from coordinate 65,945 downwards.
TGAACGACGGGTTGTACACGGTTGAATTCTGGGACGCGAAGGATGGGACGATATTTAATACACAACCTGCTTTAGTAAGTGAGGGTAAGTTGACGATAACATTATCGGCCCGTGCGTCCGAGTTCGCGATCAAGATTGACAAGAAGGAGCGCAACTCCATCGGGTTGAAATAGAGCGACAATTTTCCCGTAGTGTCGGCCCGTGATCTGCAGTCGTCTTTGATAGAAGGAGTGTGGATATGAATTTGATTCGAACGATTCACGCATTGAAGCTGGCTGGTGTGGCGCTCGTGCTGCCGCTGCTCTTGACGGGGTGCGGGCCAGAGAAGAAGAAGAACACGTTCAGCGGTTCTTCTGAGGCGCGCAAAGTGGACAAATACAAAGCGCAAGACACGGAGTTGGTCACGCACTCGGACAAAATTCCTGTGTACTCCGCGCCGGTCGATGCGCGCCGGGCGATGCGCCGGGCTCCGGACGATATTGTGGAGAACGGCAACGGATCGGAGACGCATTATTACAACGCGGATACGTCGCCGAATTCTGAGAAGTTGCGTTTGCAGTACAGCGGCGGACGTTTGGTAGGCAAGGAGATTCTCCCGCCTGACGCGACAGCTGCATCCGGCCCCGGGACGCGCTACACGATTCCGAAAGGCGACGCTGCGAATTATGTGGATATGAAGGAATACAATCCGAAACCCGCGAATACGCGTTCGACGTCGAGCCGCCCAAGTTCCAGCAATCCGAGCGACACTGCGAACGCGGCGTTTAATAATGAATTCAACTCCAAGCTGAATGTGCGCAGCGACCGCTGAGCCTGTCGCAGGGACTGCAATGAATTTGAAACAGGCATGGGCGAACGCGCCGATGCCTGTTTTGTTTTTGGGATGGAGCGACGCAGCATGTTTCTCACACGCGCACAGGTTCGGCGAGTTGATCAGATTGCGATTGAAGAGTATGGCATTCCGGGCATTGTGCTGATGGAGAATGCGGCGAAAGCGGTGGCTTCTTGTGCTGACACTGCTTTGGATTTCTTGCTTTACGATCTCAAACAAAAACGCGACTCCCTTAAAGTTTCAGTCATATGTGGTGGAGGAAACAATGGGGGCGACGGGTATGCGGTGGCGCGATTGTTGCGCATCGAAGGGTTTGATGTCACTATTTTTTCGCTTGTTGACCCTCAAAAATTAACGGGTGATGCAGCGTTAAATAGACGCATCATTGAGAAGATGCATTTGGAGTGCCGGGATGTTTTGGATTCTGCGCAAATTAAATCTGCAGCATTAGAATGGCAACGTTCAAACCTCATTGTTGATGCAATTCTCGGAACCGGTTTTAACGGTGAATTGAGAGCACATATCGCTGAAGCAATACAGGCAATCAATGCGGCATCTGCGCTTGAAGGCGGTCCGGTAGTGCTCGCGATTGACCTTCCGTCGGGATTGGATTGCGACACCGGAATTCCCTCAACTCCGACGATTCGCGCAGATTATACGGTGACGTTTGTTGCGCAGAAAGTCGGCTTTCAGAATCTGAAAGCGAAACATTTTTTGGGGAATGTTTACGAATGGACGATTGGCGCTCCGAACGAAATCGCCGCGCGTGTGATTCGCGAAACGCCAAGCGTTTGAACGTGTGAAGTTGAAAGGGCCGTATGATCAACCGGGACCGTTGGATTCTTTTTGAAGTCGCCTTCGTGACACTGTGCGTTTGCGTCGTTGGGGTGCTGGGATTTTACGGCTTCGAGGACTATTACAATCTCCGAAATGGTCGGCACTATTCGTCGCTCACTTTGTTTTATGAAACGCTGCAATTGTTCACGTTTCAATTTGAGATGGTCGAACCGCCGAAGAGTCCGGACGGGGCCGCGTTGGGATGGAAACTTGAAATCGCCCGGCTGGCCGCTCCGTTTTTGTCGTCGTATGCGGTCGTCCGCGCGATGATGGCACTTTTTGCGGAGCGGCTGCATTCTGCTCGCGTGTCGTTTTTGAACGGCCACGTCGTGATCTGCGGGCTGAGCCGAAAGGGCTTCGCGCTGGTCAAAGACTTTCGTTCGCGAGGTGTTCCGGTCGTGCTTGTCGAGTGGGACAAGGAAAACGACCGGCTCGAAAATTGCCGGGATTTGGGCGCTCATTTGATCATGGGCGATGCGACGGAAGAGGTGACGCTGCGCAAGGCGGGCGTGGATCGCGCGCGGCTTTTATTCGCGGTCTGCGATGAAGATGGGGTCAATGCGGAAGTCGCGATTCTGGCGCAATCCATGGTCACGCGTGCCGTCGGAAAACCGCCGCTTGACATGTACCTGCATATCGACAACTTGAAATTGTTCGGACTGCTGCGCGCGCATGGCATCGGAGAATTGAAGAGCGCTGGGACGCGGTTCCGGATTTTTAATATCCATGAAAACGCTGCGCGCCACGCATTGAAAACGCATCCGCTGGATGGTGCGGGGATCAGGCCGGACGATCCTCGGGCGGTTCATCTTGTGTTGATCGGTTTTGGAAAAATGGGCGAGATGCTGGCGTTGCATGCGGCTCAAATGGGGCATTATGCGAACGGGAAAAAGTTGCGGATCACCGTGATTGATCGACTGGCGAAAGCGCACTCGTCGCACTTTCTTGGGCGGCACACAGCATTCGATTCGGTATGTGATGTCGACTTCGTGAGCGACGATTTTGAGTCCCAGCACGTGCTCGAATCGATTGAGCGATTTGCGCGTGACCGGAACCAATTGCTGAATGTGATCGTCTGTCTGCCGGAGGATAGTTTGAGTTTGACGAGCGCGTTACGGTGTGCGGAAGTATTTAAGGAACACGGTGTGCCGATCCTGGTGCGACTGGAGCGCGATTCGGGGCTTGCGGTGTTGGCGGAACATCCGCGCGTGACGACCGGCGCGCGCATTCGCACGTTCGTTGTGGGCGGATCGTTTTGTTCGGAGAAAGAGGTTGTCGAAAAAGATCGCGCGCGGCTTGCCCGGGCGATTCACGAGGACCGACGCGCACATGCCGACGCGACGCATCCAGTCCCGCATTGGCACGACTTGGACGAGGAATCTCAAGGTTTTTATCGCCAGGCTGCGGACCATGTTCCGGTCAAATTGCGCGCGCTCGGATGCGAGATGATCACGGCGAAGACTGCGCCGGTAGCATTCACATTTTCGGCTGGGGACATCGAGTTACTTGCGCGGATGGAGCATCGCCGCTGGATGGCGTCGCGGCTGCTGGCGGGGTTTCGGTATGGCCAAACACAGGATGGGCGGAAGGATGCGAACCGGCGTGTGCATCCGCATTTGGTAACGTGGGACGAATTGCCTGAATCCGAGCGCGAGGTGTTGCGACAGACGGCCGCGCGGATTCCGGACTGGTTATGTTCGATTGGAAAATGCGTTCGGCATCGCAGTGTGGCGGTGACTTGAAAATATTTTGACGAAGAATGTGTTTAAGCGCTTGTACTTTGAAGGCGTGCGGCTATATTAATTGTCCCTCGTGACCTGACATGTGCGTGGGTTTTATTTTTTAGACGTCAGTCCCAACAAGGAGTGAAGACAGTGTCAGTACATAAAAGCTTGCGCACAGGCGGATCGCTGGCGAAACATCGCAACGTGTTGACGCGCGCGGAACGAATCAAGATTCTCGAAGAAGGCGGCAATTGGCGCGACGGACAGAACAGCGTTTTGGGCCTTCGAAAAGTGAAGAGCATCAAGGTTGTCGGCAAAAAGAAAGCCGTCAAGAAGGAAGGCGAAGAAGCGCCGGCAGCCAAAGGCGCGGCCGCGAAGCCCGCAGCCGGAGCGAAAGCCGCTCCCGCCGCAGCTGCAAAGCCAGCCGCCAAGAAGTAACTCAAATTCGACATTCACTGAATGTAAAAAAACGGCCTGTATGGGCCGTTTTTTATTGGGTGCGTTTCGATGCTTATTTGGAAAATCGACTCAACGAAAACAGGCTGATTTTGTGCCGTGTTTTTCCGTCCGAGCACAATTCGGCCATCGTCTCACCGACGACGCTCGCGAATTTGAATCCGTGGCCGCTGAATCCGGCGGCGATCAATATGCTTGGATGATTCGGGTGGGCGTCGAGGATGAAATGTCCGTCGGGCGTGTTGGTGTAGAGGCATATTTTTCCGAAATTCAAGCGCCCTGCCGCGTCGGGAATGTGTGCGTCGAGAAAATCGCGCAGCTCCGCTTCGTCGGCGGAGTTGAACTGCCGGTCCACCGTTTCGGGCGTGACCATTTTGCCGTGCGAGTGGCTCGCGACTTTCATGCAATCGACGCCGAAAAATGGGAAGCCGTAGAAGCTGTGGCCGTAGAGTTCCATCAAGAACAGCGGGAAGGTTCCGAGTTCGAACAGGGCTCGTTTTTTCGGCGTAAAAAATCCCAGCGCTTGGCGTGTGACGCAGAGCGGGAGATTCAAATCCGCTAGTACTTTCCCGGCCCACGATCCGGCGCAGACGACTGCTTTCGCCGCTGAATAACTGCCTTTGCGCGTTCGGACTGTGACGCCACCCGCATGCGGTTCGATGGTTAAGACTTCTTCTTCTTCATGCAGTTGTGCCCCGGCATTTTTAGCTGCGAGACGGAACGCCAGGATGCAGCGTTCGACGGCGAGAATTCCGGCGTCTTTTTGCCAGACGCCGCGCATCCATGAGGGCACCGCGAATTGCGGGAAGCGGGCTGAAATCTGTTGAGCGTCGAGAAGCTCGTGAGGAATTGAGTGCTCGGTACAACTGGCCAGCGAGCCTTTCAAGAGCGGGCTTCCCGGCCCGCCCATTTCGATGATCCCGGTGATTTCGAGCAGTCGCTCGCCGACGTTTTTTTCCAACTCGCGCCACAATTCATAGGCGCGGTCCACAAACGGCACGTAATCCGGATGCTCGTAATAGGCGCGGCGGATGATGCGCGAATAGCCGTGACTGGAGCCGAGGTCGTGGCCGATGGCGAACTGTTCGAAGAGCCGCACCGTCGCCCCGCGCTTGGCGAGTTCAAACACTGTCGCTGTGCCCATTGCTCCGCCACCGATGACGATGACGTCCGACGTGAGTGCTTGCATGATTGATTTTTCCGCTCAATGAAACCGATGAATTGAGAGGTACTGTAGCTAAAAGTGGCCGGGAGTCGAGTGAGGGATAATTGGGGAGCAACCTAACCATGCAACGCGCAAGCCAGCTGAAGCTGGCTTGAGTTTGAATAGCTATCGACAACCACCACCTGAAGGTGGTGGCAAGCAACATCTAAGACTGCCAGTGTCTGTCACACGAGAAATTCGTATTCTATCAGACCGAACCATCTACTCGCGACAGACAGTGAGAGTTTCTATTCTTTCTTCTTAGGAGCGACGGCGGCGGGATCGTCTTTGGGATCGGCGGGGAGCTTTTGCATGTAATCCGCCGGGCGTTTCTTGCGCGGATCCATGTGGCCGATCATGGGCATGAATTTATTATAGGCGAATGGCTTGTAGGTCGGCGAGTCTTTGTTGTGACACGCTCGGCAACTGTCGGCTCCGGGTGAGGTAATGATTTCGCCTTTGGGGAGGACGAGGGCTTTGTCTTCGTCGCCTGAATCGCCGTCCAAGCGTTCTTCAACGTGCTTGGAGCCGGCACCGTGGCAAGATTCGCATTGGACGCCCAAGGTTACATCAAAGGCTTTGCCTTTCTTTGTGGCGGGGACGTCGAAGGCGGTCACGTGGCAGCGCAAGCAGTCAGCTGATTTGGTGGGGTCGGCAATGTTTTTGGCTTTGGCGATCTTAAATGATTCTGCCGTTGTTAATGTTTGATACGCACTGCTGTGCGCAGACTCGACCCACTTCTCATATTGGTTGCCACTGCTGGTAGCCAGATGGCATTTTCGGCAGGATGCGACGCCGCGAAATTCGAGGTCGCTGGCTTGACTAAATAGACTGCTGATACATACACTAAATAAAGCAATCGCATAATGAGGATTACGCATGGCAGGTCTCCTTTTTGAATAGAATACAATAGTCTATAATTGCTTCGCACGTGTGCACCCATAATACGTCCGCGCACTGAATTGATACAAGCACATTTAATGCCGTACTACCTACTTCATAACGATTACGGTTTAGTGGGTACTGGTGTGTTGAGATGACAGGAGCCACACGATTTATAGTAAGGCACGGGCATGGCCGCGCCACGCTGGACTCCGGCGACGGCGGTCTTGCGTGGCACGTCCATAACGTGAGAGACCAGGTCGTTTTCCCAATAGAGGAAGTCTGCATCGGTCGCGTTTCCGGTGGGCTCGGCGTAGCGCAAACCCTGGTTCCCCGCCCCGCTTCGGGCTGTGCGGGCCATGTGGCAATCCACGCATTTCATGGCTTTTCCAAGCATGGGGTCTTGAGCGCGCTCGGTGCTGTGAGATGTTACATCGATTGCATGACAGCGTTGACATAAGCGGCTGTTTGAATCCTTCGGATTATCTGTTAAGCCACGAATAAACGTACTATCACCGTGCGAATTATGGCAATCATCGCAGGCTACTAATATACGGTCATTGCGAGCATGTTTACTCTTCAGCCAGGTTGAGTACTGTGAGCGGTGATCATAGGGATGCGTTTGGTCGGGCCAGAGTTGATTTAATGCAAAGCTTTTTCGTGTTGTGTGCTTGGTCAGGAATTCAGCGCGGCTGATACCGGGGCGAGGGAATTGCTCGTTGGAGTCCAAGGGTATTTCGCGAGCACCTAATTGGCTTTTACCGGTTACTTGTTCGTGGCATTGGCCGCAGATGCCGCTAGCCCGATCATTACTTAAGTAGGCTGGTTGAACAATATTGGAGCCGAGCTTGCGTTTGGGTCCGAAAATAGGGCCCTCGCGGAATGATTCTTCGCGATGTTTGGAACCTGGGCCGTGGCAGGATTCGCAACCCACGTTGACTTCCTGAGGGATACCGCTGTTATCGGGGGAGTAGGCTCCGTTGTCGTCGGGGACGGCGGTGGCCATGAGTTCGTGTGTGGCGCTGTCTTTGTAGAGTTGCACGCCGGTGAAATGGCAGGACGCGCACTGGCCTTCGAAGGTTTCAGTGACGGGCGGAAGAGTGAGCACGTCGTCTGCTGTTCCGAATGTGTTGTCTAATCCGGCGGAGAAAAAGGTGGCACCGCCGTAGTCGCGGAAAACGTGGCGGGTTGTGTCGTAGTAGGTATCGTCGCCTGATGAGCGTTGATCGGTGAGTCCTTGGTATTGAAGGAACGGATAGCGTCCGTTGCGGCCCGGGGCATCGACTAATAAGAGCTGCCGGTAGAACGCTCCGCCATAGGTGAGTTTAACGTTGAGAGTCAGCGGCGCGTCGTTGGGATTGAGCTGGTTTTCCAGCGTGACTTTATAAGCGGTGCCTGTTTTCCAGAGATAGGCTTTTAAATAGACTGTGCCACCGCCTGAGATATCTTGATAGACTTTAAATTTATCAAAACTGGCAGCTGCGTTATAGTCTTCATAATATAGTACTTTAACACCGCTATCTGTATAACTGGTTGCTTCGGCGAAGTACGAGGTCAGGAATTCGTCCCATGTGGGGAAGCGCGAGGTGTCTTGATGGGCGGTGCGTTGGCCGGGGACTTGGATGCCTAATTGATGTGCGTGTTTACTGTAGTCTTGGAATAAGTGGCAACTGTAGCAACTGGAGGTGCCGATGTAGGTAGCGCTGTCGGGTGGGCGCCAACTCATGTGGATGTGCAGGCCGCTGCGCGTGAGGGCGTTGGGGTAGAATGAATAGCGGCTGAGGTCGCCACCGGGAAGGTGTTCGGTGTCGGATACGGCGGGTTGGACGAAGGTGTAGTATTTGGATGCGGTGAAGATTCTGGGAATTGAGAAGCGGCCGTTTTTGGTGGTCGTGGCTTGAGGCAAAAGTGCGGCTCGTGCAGGATTGCGGACGATGTCTTCGAGCGGTTCGTCGAATGCTTCGGTGGTGCCATTGAGGATGCCGACGGCGGTCATGGGCGATGTTGTGTCGAGGAGCGACGATTCGATGAGGTAGACTTTGGCTCCGGCGACGGGGCGGTTGTGGCTGTCGGTGACGATGCCTTTGACGCCGACGCGTTTGGCTGCGTGGGTGCCGATGACGGCGGAGGTCTGGAATGCGAAGAACCCACACAACGGTACCGCGAGTAAAATGCTGACGAAAATATTGAAATAGTACTTGTTCGGGAGCACGAGGATGTGTCCTTGGAGATAGCTGACTCGTTACGGCTACGAAACCCACTTTACTATAGGAAACTTGCGCATCACATATCCATCTTCTACAAGATCAGCATACCTTATATTTTCATCAATCCAAGTTCTGAATTAACTATTTTAAAGATTTCGGCTGCACAGGTGGAATGGCAGACTGCGAATGATTCTCAATAGCATACTCAGGGCATGGGTCAGATTCATTCTTATACATGACAATCTTGTTATCATATTTAAGAACGTAAAAATGTTTTGATTGTTAGTGTTTTCTGCTTGAGGGCGGGCGAAAAGAACGATAGGATAGTCAATGTAATATTATGGTTTAAAGTTTGCTGCAATTAATATTGATTAGTCAATAGGACGAGTACCGACAGGGTGAATATCGTTTGACGATTCCGTTTGCAATTTTTTCGCGTTGGGCTCAGGCTGCGGTGTTGGCGTTGCTTGTGGCTTCGTCGTGTTTGATTGCTGAGGAACCTGCGGTCAAGCCTGCGGATGGCGAGAAGCCGAAAGCGGCTGAGGACGAGCCGAAGCCTAAGCCGAAGAAGAAGGACCCTTTGGGCGAAGAGAAGAAGGTGGAAGTGCCGGACCCGACGGGGGAGATTCCACCGCCTCCGGTGCCTACGCCTGAGGAAATTACGAAGCGGAATGAGCGCGCGGTGGAGTATCAGTCGTTGGGCGAGAAGTTTTTTCACGCGCCGGTGACCGGGACGATTTTAAACAAGTATCGGTTGCGAACGGGTGGCGGCGAGCGGGACGATGATATTTCGCAGTATGTCACGGTCGATTACGGCGAAAAAGCGCGGGACATGGCGACGGCTCATTTTGACGCGAGCGTGAATGAGAATTTGAACAAGCATGGTAAAGGTCGGCGGTCGGATTTATTTTCGGGACTGCTCGACACGTACAATTCGCCGGTGAATGCGCGCGTGTATTCGGCGTATGTGGATTTGAATAAAGTGCCGGGGCTGGAGCTGCTGCGAATCGGGCGGCAGTGGAATTATGACACGCCGGAAATTCTGCAGTTTGATGGTGTGCGCGTGGACACGAAGGTGCATGAGGAACTCGCAAATTTGCAGCTCTCCTTCTATGTGGGTGTGCCGATTCATCATTTCGAACCGAGCGCTCATGGCGACTGGTTGACGGGAATGTCGGCGGAGTCGCAGCCGTGGGAGAGTTTGAAACTGCGGTTTGATTACATTCATATCAACGATGATTTTACGGATTGGAAGCCGTCATCGACCGATCCGTTGTATCAGGGTTTGAAACCGAATTCGGGCGTGCGGTCGGATGATTTGATGTCGATTTCATTCTGGCAAAAATTCAAGGACCCGAACATTCGGGTGAACGGGCATTTGAGCGTGGTCGATGGCATGGCGCGTGATGCTCAAGTCCGGGCGACGTACAGCAATGCTCCGTGCGGGTTGCAGGTGTCGGGGAGTTACTCGATTTGGTTCCGTCCGCAGACACAATTTGTGACGGAGTTCGATCCGTATTTTGAGACGTTGCGCGGATTGGATCCGTATCAAACGGGGAATGTGACGGTGACGAAAACGTGGTTGCCGTGGCTGCAAACGGATTTTAATGCGACGTCGCGTCGGCTGATCGACGGCGCTGAGGCGCGGCAATTCAATCGCGAATTTGATCGCTTTTATTTTACGTTGCAGACGCGCGACGCGTTGAAGAAGGGGTTGTGTTTGAGTCTGACGGCGTCGCGCTGGAACGGATTGGGGAGCGCTCCGGACACGACGCAAGTGGGCGCGGAGGCGTCGTATAAATGGAAGAAGGGGATGGAAACGACAGCGGGGACGGATTACGCGTTGTACAAATACGATTTCTTTTCGGCGGTCGAGCGCGATGATGTGCGGTCGTATTATTTAAGGCAACGTTGGAAGCCGACGAAATGGGCGTCGTTGGATGCGAGGTATAATTTCGAGCAGGCTCGTGGGATCAATTACCATACGGCGACGTTGCAGTTTAAGTTTGATTTTTAAGCGCGAGAGCGTGAGTTTGACGCACGGGCTAAAAGCCCGTGCCACTAAAAGAGGGGTTTTGTGAGCAAGCGGGTCTATATAACTGGAGTGGGGATCATCGCCTTGGTGTTGGCGTTGCTGCCTATGACGGGGTGCGATGAGAAGCGCATCGCGGACGCACTTGCCGGGAAGCGATTGCCGTTCAATCACAAGGCTCACGTCAAAGAGCAAATGAAGTGTACGAGTTGCCACAAGACGGCGGCGAAGGAAGATCACGCTGGGATGCCGACGATCAAAAGTTGCGACAAGTGCCATAAAGGGTTGGACGAAAAGAAGCCGCCGGAACGGCGCGTCAGCAGTTATGTGGTCGATGGGAAAGTGGAGTGGTCGCACATTACGGAGCCGAAGACGGTGGCTCCGGACACGATCATGTTTTCGCATAAGACGCATGTGGACGCGAAGGTTCAATGCCAGACGTGTCATAAAGGAGTCGAGGCCGCGACGACGTTGACGGCGAAGCTGCGCGTGACGATGAAGGAGTGCATCGTCTGCCATGTGAAATCACACGTCGCGGAGAATGCGGCGAATGGGTGTTTGGTGTGTCACACGGTCATCGATAAACAGTGGAAGCCGGAGAATCACGAGCTGAATTGGAAGCAGTTGCATGGACGGGAAATCGGATTCGTGCAGAAGGATTCACCGGCGAGTTGCGATTTGTGCCACACGCAGCAGAGTTGCAACGCGTGCCATAAGGAGAATCCACCGACGAGCCACACGAATTTCTGGCGCGAACGCGGGCATGGAATCAATGCGGACGCGGACCGGGCGCAGTGCAAATTCTGCCATACGGAAGACTCGTGCATGCGCTGCCATCAGACGATTGCTCCGCAGAGCCACAAGGGAAATTTCTCGGGGACGCATTGCACGCAATGCCATTTCCCGTTGAAACAGGAAGGGTGCGTGACGTGTCACAAGAATACGAATTCGCATAATACGGCTGCGAAATTACCGGCGAATGATGTTCACAAGACGGCGAAGGACAGCACGTGCCGGGATTGTCATTTTGGCTTGAAAATGTTGCCGCACCAGGACGATGGGGGCAGTTGTTTGATGTGTCACAAGCGTTGAGCTACACCGACCTACTGAATATGACGCAACCATTTTAAAAATTATTTCACTTATTGTGCAGTATTTTTAAAATAGCGGTAAGTTGATGCGTCCATATGGGGTCACAATAGTAATGGAAGAGAAACGTGGTTCACGTGAACGGTATTGATTAGAGCCAATTTTACATTAAATGTTATAGAAATACTATGGTGCTGGTATTTGATTTGCGTTGTTTATAATGTCACGTTCGTGGAAAGGACAGGTGGGTATCGTGAATCGACTACAAGACAACACCCATCCCTTCAGACTGCACACGTCGGCGATCAAACTGACGGCGGTCGTTTCATTGGTCGCATTTGCGATTACGGCGTTTTATACACCGATTCATCTGCTCATCGAAGAACATACTCGGGATGGGGTGTGCCCGGTCCATTCGCGCGGTTCGTTGTGTATCCGATGCGCGTCGACGTCGGGGCATATCCCGCATTCAGAGAGCGATCATATTCGCGAGTATGTCGAGTCGGATGATGATGACACTCAGCACCATGATACGGCATTGATCCACGAAACGCATGTGGCCATTCTAGTTGTGCTGGATGTTGCTGTTCATACTACGCTTCACGCAGAACCTACCCTTTGCCCACCTGAAGACAAGTATTTCAGGCAGTCCCAATCACGGGCACCGCCTTTAGTTTAATATAATACTTAATTTATATAAAAAGGATCGTGTAGATATCAGCAGCCTATTTTAAGTTGCATGGACGTCTATTCTACTCTTCGTTTAACTATTGGATGAGTGCAGGGTTCTATTTCACGCTACACGGTCGTTTTTTATATATCGAATGCGTATTTTCATCCCAGCCTAGGGTTGCGACGCTGCCTGATTCACGTGCGCTGAAAGCGTTTGTTGGCGGGCGACTCAGTAACTCCTATGGAATTAGAGGGATATTTCTCGGATCGAAACCCAGGGTAGCCCCGCAAGCGGTGCAGCCCTGGGCTGGAGTGAAATAATTCCTTTGGAGTAAAAAACGTATGCTATGTCATGCACCCTTCGTACAGAGCGTTTTTTTTTAGCATTGACCTGTTTCTCAAAATAATTTAGATTGATCAAACTCATCTATTGGAGACCGTTTTATGATTACTGTGCATTCGAAGCGACTCGCCACTGTGCTGGCTGGAGTCTTGTTGTTCGCGTCTTACAATGCCTCAGCTGCTGGCGGTGTGGATTATGCGACAACGATTCAACCTATATTCAATGCCACGTCGCTTAATTGCGTGAACTGCCACTCACCGAACGGCAGCGCATCTTTTTTAAATTTAACGACCGGCACCAGTTACGGACAAATTGTCAATAAAGCGGGCGGAAAAATCTACAAGAATTTCTTGGTACATTCCAACGACCCGACAAACAGTGCGATAAATTTCGTCATCGTAACTCAGGGCAGTGGCGCAAATCACAATGGTAATAGTTGGGTGGCGACGGCGCAGAACAAAACGGATACGACGAACTGGATCAACCAGGGCGCGTTGCCTAATTTGAATGCGCCAACAGTTGCGTCGGTAAGCCCGAGCAGCGGCGCAACAGGGGTGACGACAAACATTACGATTACAGGTACGGCCTTCGGTGGCATCGGCGCGTTTGTTCCGAGCGTCACGGTGGGCGGAGTGGCTTGCACGAATGTCTTGGTCGTAAGCTTTACGTCGATCACGTGCACGGTGCCGGCATCGGCGAACGCGGGTGCAGCGGATGTGGTCGTCTCGACCACAGCGGGCGGCGCATCGAATACATTGACAGGCGGATTTACGTTTATCGGTGCAACACCGACAGTCACGAGCGTCAGCGCATCCAGTGGCCCCGCTGTGGGCGGGACGAACGTCACGATTACCGGGACGAATTTGACGGGAGCTTCAGCGGTCACGTTTGGCGGCACGGCTGCGACGACTGTGACGTCTGTTAGCGCGACGCAAGTCACGTGTACGACTCCGGCGCATGCAGCTGGCGCAGTTGATGTGGTTGTCACGGCGACCGCTGGCACTGGCACTGGGATTGGCGCGTTTACGTATTTGAATGCTCCGACTGTGACCCTTGCATCACCGATTCAAGGCCCTGCGACGGGCGGCACGGTAGTGACATTGACCGGAACGGGATTTGTGGCTGGAGCGACTGTGACGTTTGGCGGGACGGCTGCGACGGGAATTAGCGTGGTCAGTTCAACTCAAATTAACTGCACGGCTCCGGCTCACGCGGCGGGTGCGGTGAACATTGCTGTGACGACGACAGGCGGGACGGGAACGTTGAACAACGGCTACACGTATATCGCGGCTCCGACGATTGCGTCGATCACGCCCAATAATGGTCCGACGACTGGCGCGACGAGTATCACGATTGCGGGAACTGATTTCTTCACGGGAGCGACTGTCACCATCGGCGGATCGACCGCGACGAGTATTGTTGTGGTCAGCGCGAGCCAGATTACATGCACCACCCCGGCCCATGCGGCGGGTGCGGTCAATGTGGTCGTGAGTTCGGTTGGTGGTTCGGTAACATCGACGAATGGTTTCACGTACATTTTAGCACCGACTGTGACCAGCGTCTCGCCGTCCTCTTCCGGTGTGGGCGGTGGTGGTACGGCTACGCTGACCGGGACCGGATTTGTATCTGGCGCGACGGTGACATTTGGGGCCGTCAGTGCAACGTTAGTCAATGTTGTGAGTGCGACGCAGATCACGTGTACCGTACCAGCCCAGGCTGCGGGTGTGGTGACTGTGAGTGTCACAACGACCGCTGGAACAGGCAGCTTGACGAACGGATTCACGTATGTTGATGTGCCGACGATTACGAGCGTCTCACCGAATACGGGATCGACGTCTGGCGCGACCAGCGTGACGATTAGCGGTACGAACTTCGTGTCGGGAATGACCGTATCGTTTGGCGGAAATGCGGCGACGGCTGTGTCGGTGACGAGTGCGACGCAATTGAGCTGCACGACTCCGGCCCACGCGGTGGGTGCGGTTGATGTGGGGATTACGACTGTAGCAGGAACGGTGATGGCTATTGGCGGCTTCACATATTTTGCTCCGCCGACGTTGACGAGTGTCACACCGAACAGTGGCTTAGCCGCAGGTGGCAACACGGTGGTCTTGGCGGGTACGAATTTCTTCGTCGGCGCGACAGTGACGTTTGGCGGATCGGCGGCGACGTCTGTGATGGTTGACAGCGCGACGCAGATCACGTGTACGACACCGACGCACGCGGCGGGATTGGTCAATGTGATTGTTACGACATCGGGCGGACCGGTGACCTTGGTGGGTGGCTACACGTACTTCACCTCACCGACGATTACGGCGGTTGCACCCACAGGCGGTTCGATTCTCGGTGCGCAGATCGTGACGCTCACAGGCACGAATTTCATTGCTGGGACGACCGTCACGTTCGGTGGCATAGCGGCGACAAATGTGACGATACAAAGCTTGACGCAACTCGGATGCGTGATCCCAGCTCATGCGGCGGGAGCGGTCGATGTGGTCGTGAACAACGCAGGCGGAACTGCGACCTCGACAAGTGGTTTCACGTATTACGACATCCCAACGATTACGAGCGTTTCGCCCAACGGCGGGTCGCCCAGCGGCGGACAAACCGTGGTCGTGACCGGGACGAATTTCGCGCCGGGATCCACAGTGAATTTCGGCGGATCACCAGCATCGAATGTGACTGTTGACAGCCTGAATCAGATCACCTGTAAGAGCCCCGCACACGCGGTGGGGAAGGTCAGTCTGTCGGTGACGACTGTGACGGATGTCGCGACGTTGGCCAGTGCTTATACGTACGCTACAGCACCGACGATTACCAGTGTATCAACGACGACGTTTGTGGTTGGGACGCCGGGGACGTTCACGGTGACGACAACAGGAAGCCCGACAGCGACTTTGAGCCAGACGGGTTTGGCACTGAGCGGCATTACATTTGTCGATAACGGTAACGGAACCGCGACGATTTCGGGAACGCCTGGCGCGGGTTCGGGAGGCAGTTATCCGATCACGATCACTGCAACGAACATTGGCGGCTCGACGCAGCAGTCGTTCACGCTGGTGATCATCTATCCGAACGCGATCGTGGGATCAGGCCCAGACAGCGACGGCGATGGGTTCTCGGACGCGTTTGAATTAGCGGTCGGCACGTTGCCGCTGGATGTGTTGTCCACGCCAATCGGTGGAGCGAAGGCTCCGTCACCCCCGCCGCTGCTTCCGCTGGCTTCGGCGTCGATTGCATTGAACTTTGCGAAGAGCGCGAGCGACGGGATCAAGTTCGCCGGGACGGTCAACATTCCGGCTGGATTCGTCCCGCTAGGGCAGAAGGTTTATGTGGATGTGGGCGGCGTGGTTCAGACGTACACTCTGGACGCGAAGGGTAGCGCGAAGACGGTGAACGACACGCTGAAGATCACGATCAAAGCGACGAAGGGTGTGGTTGCGGCGCAGATCTCGAAATTTGCTGTGACGTACGCCAAAGGAACCTTCGCTGCGAAATTGGCCGACGACGGATTGACGAACACCAACGTCACAGCCGCTCCGGTCAACGTGGTGTTCACGATGATCTTGAACAACGGAGTGTTGCAGGCAACAAAAGCGATGCTTTACACGGGCAAGGTAGGGAAGACCGGCGCTGCGAAATAACGCGCTGTTCGCGACAATCTGATGAGTAGTGCGAGGCGGCTGATTGAATCAGCCGCCTTTTTTTTTGGCGGAAATGAGTGAGTGAGTGCGCCTGAAAATGAGTCGTGTAGACTTCGAACCGGTGTAATCTAACGGAGCATATTGAAAGCTCAAATTCATTCGAAAGGAGACAGGACGATGACGAAGTTTGGGATGGCGGTATTGTTTTGCGTGTCGCTTGCGGGAGCGGTTTTTGCTGCTGATACGTTCTCGGATATTTCACACAGGGAACTGGCGGATGCGGTGAAGGCTGGGAAGGTGACGCTGTTGGATTGCAACAACACACTGACGTACAACAAGAATCATATTCCGGGCGCGTTGAATTATGGGAAGATGAAGAACGAATTGGCCAAGCATCTGCCTGCGGATAAGACCGCGCTGATCGTGGCGTATTGTGGCGATCCGGATTGTTCGGCGTACAAGGGTGGCGCGACTGCGGCGGTCGAAATGGGCTACACGAATGTCAAATTCTACTCGAAGGGAATCGTGGGTTGGTTGAGAGAGAATGAGAAGGTTGAAGGGACGGCAGCGAAGTAGCTGTTATAACAACGAAATGAGTTTCAAAAAGTCAAGTGATTTCGATTTATCAACGCCCCGCCCTCACCCCGCACAGGGGTACCTGTGTCGGCCCTCTCCCCGAGGGGAGAGGGGGGAAAACAAAAACGCCGCGAGTGATCGCGGCGTTCCCGTTTTAAGACGTTTGAAAGTTGAGGCGATAGGAACTACTTGAGTTCGATCGTCGCGCCTTCTTTTTCGAGCTTGACCTTCATCGCTTCGGCTTCGTCGCGGAGGACGCCGGCCTTGACGGGCTGCGGGGCCTTATCGACAACGTCCTTGGCTTCCTTCAAGCCGAGACCGGTGATTTCGCGGACGATCTTGATGACGGCGATCTTCTTCGTCGCGTCAGCAACCTTGATCAGGATCACGTCGAGCGTGGCCTTGGCTTCTTCCTTAGGGGCCGCAGCGGCAGCAGCCGGAGCAGCAGCCATCATCATTCCACCACCAGCGGCGGCTTCGATCTGATAGGCTTCCTTCAAATAATCGCCGAGGGCCTTCGCCTGCAAGAGGGTCAGGTTGGCAATTTTGTCACCAAGGTCTTTTACTTCGGGGGCGAATTCCGCCATGAATACTTCTCCTTTTAAACAGCGCGGCTTAGTTGCCGCATTTTTGTTTCACACGTCGGGTCGTTCCGGTCAGACATGAAATTGTCTGCACCCGGTCAATCCCCCGGTCCGCAGTGTCACTTCACAGCGGCACGTGCGAACTAGACTCCTCGCGCGAAAACACTCCGCGCGAACCATTGGAAACGTCGCGACCGTAGAAGCTCGGTGCGCCGCTTCAATTCCAAAACGTCACTGACTACTCGCCTGCTGCAACTGCAACGGCTTCAGCAGCCGGAGCTACTTCAACTGCGGGCGCTGCAGCTTTTTCCAATTTTTCGGCCAACGCCTTGATGGCACCGGCGATGCGGCTGCCAGGTCCCTTGAGCGCACCAGCGATGCGGGAGCCAGGTCCGCGCATTGCGCCGACCACGTCGCCCAGCAATTCCGGCTTGGACTTGGACTTGGACAGCATTTTGACGTCTTCAGCGGACAGCACTTTGCCTTCCAGCAAACCGCCGATCAACTTGATCGTCTTGTTGTACTTTTCGACCAGTTCCAAACCGATCTTGGCGGCCGCAACGGGGTCTGCACCGTTGAGGATACAAGTCGGGCCTTTGAACAGGTTATCGGATTCCTTCAAGCCAAGGTCGCCAAACGCTTTCATGGTCAAGCGGTTGCGGACCATCTTGAACGTGAATTTCTTTTCACGCAGGCTCTGGCGGATTTCCTGATTCTGTTCGCTGTTGATGCCCAAGTTGGACAGAACAATGAGGTTCGTCAAGTCGCCGTATTCTGAGGACGCTTTCTTCACCAACAACCGGTTGATGCGGTTCGGATTGCCGGAACCTTTCGGTTTTTTATCGGCGGGTCGTTTATCGGCCATGTAAATATCTTCTCCTGTAAAGGATTTTGCAACGCGTTGAAAATCGCGCATGCAAATCCACGTTTAATCGGTCTCATCGATTCAATTTTTTTAGAGCGCTCCGACTCGAAAGTCGGCTTCAGGTTACAGCGAAATCCGAACGCCTGGTCCCATCGTGCTGGTCAACGTTGCTTTGCGGAAGTAGATACCCTTAACCGCTTGCGGGCGCAGACCAATGACGTGCTCGAGCATCGCTTTGACGTTGATGAGCAAGTCTTCTTTGGGGAAGCTGAGCTTGCCAACGACGACGTGAACGTTACCGAACGTGTCGTTGCGGAACTCGATTTTGCCAGCGCGGAATTCACTGACGGCCTTGGCGACGTCTGTCGTCACGGTGCCGGATTTCGGACTGGGCATCAAGCCCTTCGGTCCGAGGACTTTACCGAGGCGACCGACGTAACGCATGGTGGCCGGGTGGGCGACGGCGACATCGAAGTCGAGCCATCCGCCTTCAACCTTCTTGGCCAATTCTTCACCACCGGCTTCGAGCGCGCCGGCTTTGCGCGCGGCTTCCGCATTCGGGCCGTCGGCGAAACAGATCACGCGCAACGTCTTGCCGGTGCCCTTGGGCAGCGAGAAGGAACCGCGAACGAGCTGATCGGCCTGCTTGGTGTCGATGTCCAACTTGATGGCCAGATCGACGGATTCGTCGAACTTGGTCTTCTTGGGCGCGGACTTGAGGATGGTGATGGCTTCGTCGATGGTGTATGACTTGACGACATCGACTTTTTTAGCCAATTCCCGGAAGCGCTTGGACGGCTTGTATGTGCCGGTTTTTCGCGGCATAGTTGTCTGCTCTTTCTGGAGTACTCGCGAACGGGTATGAGCCGCTCTCCTCCAATTTCGGTTACACTGTACGGACAATACGGACTAAATGTATACTTTTATTTAACAGCCATCAATTCAACATTCTGGGACTTCGTAGCTTTCACAGCCAACATTTTCTGTCGCTGCTGCTCAGCACGAACTTCACGGTATTGTTTACGAACTTGTGCTCGCAACTCTTCAAGCAATTCGGGGCATTCGTCCAACGGTTTCGTTTTCATCGCGATTCCTCCACTCAAACCCGCCATGATCCTACCATCAAACTCCCGAAAAAACTAGTCCTTACTGACCATCGACGTTTTATAATACCGATTCTCAGTGTTCCAAGGCCAATGCTGCCATCCCTGCGGCAGCATTGATCCCAGTCGAATCTCATCAGTACCCTGTTCGCAATACAATGCGATATACAGATCATTCTTATTATCGTCAATTATTTCAGCTTTTACAATTCCATCAACCGTTCTGAGTGCAGCCACCAACAGTTCAACTTCATCGCGGCTTCTGCAACTCATTATGATTAAACCTCTAAATGTAGGTCAAGAACTAACCGATCACTTCCAATCCCATGCTGCGAGCTGTGCCTTCGATGATGCGGGCGGCGGCTTCGGGGGTGGAGGCGTTCAAATCTTTGACTTTCACTTTGGCGATTTCGGCGATTTGAGCGCGGGTGACTTTGCCGACTTTGTTCTTGTTCGGTTCGCCGCTGCCCTTTTCAATGCCAGCCGCTTTGCACAACAAAATGCTCGCCGGCGGAGTCTTGTACAACAGGTCAAAGGACTTGTCTTTGTACACTGTGACGATCACGGGGATGACAAGACCCTTTTGCTTCATCGTGTCAGCATTAAAGCGCTTGACGAATTCGCCGATGTTCACGCCGTGCTGGGAGAGTGCCGGACCGACTGGCGGTGCCGGATTTGCGCCGCCTGCGGGACACTGCAACTTCACTTTTGCTTTAATTTCTTTGGCCATTACGTTCGTTCTCTCAATCGCTATGTTCCAAGCTTCACAGAAAAAACCGCAGCGCACATTGCGCCTGCCGTTTAAACTGATCGCGTCCCGGAACTACAAAATATCTTAAATCTTTTCGACCTTGCCGTATTCCATTTCGACTGATGTATCGCGTCCGAAGATGGAGACTTTTACTTTCAACATCCACTTGGCAGAATCGACTGACTCCACCACGCCATCGAAGTTTTCGAATGGGCCGTCCTTGATGCGGACTTTGTTTCCCGGTTCGAATTCAACTTTGGGCTTGGGCTTTTCTTTGCGTGATTCGATGTCGTCAAGGATGCGGCGGACTTCGCTTTCGTCCAACGGTTCGGGCTGCATGCGATTGCTGCCGACGAAGCCGCTGATGCCGGACGTTTCCATGATGACGAACCAGAGATTCTGTTCGACTTCACCTTTGTCATCGGTACCGACTTCGATCAGAATGTAGCCAGGAAACATCTTCTGAGTCGAAACGCGCTTTTTGCCTTCTCGGATTTCCGAGACGCTTTCGGCGGGCACGACGATCTGGTGAACGTGGTGCTCCAAACCTTTCGCGCGGATGCGGGCGACGAGGCTTTCCTTGATCTTTTCTTCACGCTCGGATTGAACCCGGAGCGCATACCACAGCTTTTTAGCCATTTTTGATGCTGCTTCCTAATTCAAGTTTACTTACTGAAGAAAACCTTCGAAGCGAAAAATTCGAGGCTGCTATCGACGGTCAACACGTACAGAGTCAACATGGTGATCACGATCAAGACGACGTAGGTTGCGCCCCAGACCTGAGTGTCAGGCCGGAACCACGGGGACACTTTCGGCCACGTGACTTTGGCCAATTCCATGTCGGTCTTGACCAGGAATTCAGCGCTGTCGCGGCGGATATAAATGTAATAGTAACCCAGCAGGAAACCCAAGGAGGCGATGATCAACGTGCCGCCGATTTGGGAGAAGCTGCGGTAGCTTTCGGTCCAGTCGAGCAGAATGCCGAGGCCGAGGCTGCGGAAGAATTTCGGGATGAAAATCCAGTTGTAGTACCACTGGCGAGCTGAGAACGTGACGAAGGCAAACACAACCGCCATCAATCCCAGTCGCGTGGCGTAACCTTCGCCGGGTTTGTGGACGGACCATCCACCGGAACTGCCCGATTTGGACGATTCGATGGGCGCGTTGTTACTGCCGGGGGAACTTGTCGTAACGTCTGTGGACATGTCGTCCTTGTCCTTGCTGAATTAGGGTCAATCAAAAATGGATCGCGGAAAAACCGTAGATCAACTGACTACATGTACTGCTCGAACGCATGATGTGAATGAGTTTTAAAGATCACCGCAAAACAACTGAGCAAATGGATCCCGGAGGACGCATTGAACTCAGGTGAGTTTTGGCGGAGATGTTCAGAATTCTTCGCATCGCACCACGGATTAACAGGAGCGGAGGGACTCGAACCCCCAACCTGCCGCTTTGGAGACGGCTGCTCTGCCAATTGAGCTACGCTCCTTCAACTACTTGTTTCGAGTTTCGGATTTCGTGTTAGCAGCCAACTCGAAACACGTAACTCAAAACATGTAGTTCAGACCTTGCGGCTCTTGTGGAGCGTTCTGGTCTTGGTTCTGGGACAATACTTCTTAATTTCCAATTTCTTGCCGCCCTTGGTGTTCAAGGTCGTCATGTAATTTCGTTCACCGCATTCGGTGCATTCCAGAATGACTCGTTCGCGCATGATTTTAACCGGCTGGGCAACGATTCTCAAGACACTTCGCTATCGTAGCATATGATTGCAGGACGCGCGCGTTCGAAACCTTCCCAACTACCTCTCCACTGAATGTTTGATTGCTAATACACATGCCGCTTACTTGCGTGCGCGGCTCTTGGGACTTGTAAAATGAAGCGAGGAGCTTGACGTATGCCAAGCTCCCGCGCTCCAGCTTTATACCTATTTTTAACAGATCATCAAGTAAATTACTTGAGAATCTTGGTGACGACGCCTGAACCGACCGTGCGGCCACCTTCGCGGATGGCGAAGCGGAGGCCTTCGACCATGGCGACGGGCTGATTTTCTTCCAAGACGACGATCATCTTGATGTTATCGCCAGGCATACACATTTCGGCTGGCTTACCATCCGCATTGACCAACATCGTCACCTTACCCGTCACGTCCGTGGTGCGGAAGTAGAACTGGGGGCGGTAACCGGCGAAGAACGGCGTGTGGCGGCCACCTTCGTCTTTGGAGAGCACGTACACCTGACCTTCAAATTCGGTGTGCGGCTTGATCGAACCCGGCTTGCAGAGAACCTGACCGCGGCTCAACTGTTCTTTTTCAACGCCGCGCAGCAACAGACCGACATTGAAACCGGCTTCGCCTTTGTCCAACAACTTATTGAACATTTCGACGCCCGTGCAGGTCGTCTTCAAGACTTCTTTGCAGAGACCGACGACTTCGAGCGGATCGCCGACTTTGACGATACCCTGTTCGATACGACCGGTTCCGACCGTACCGCGACCCTTGATCGAGAAGACGTCTTCGACCGGCATCAGGAACGGCGCGTCGATCATGCGCATGGGTTCAGGAATGAAGGAATCGAGCGCCTTCAACAAATCCTTGACCGGCTTGCTGGCGACCGGATCGGCGGGATTTTCGAGAGCGGCTTTGGACTGGCCACGAACGACTGGCGTGGTGTCGCCCGGGAAGCCGTACTTGGTGAGCAAGTCGCGGATTTCCATTTCGATCAAGTCGAGCAATTCCGGATCGTCGACCAAGTCAACCTTGTTGAGGAAGACGACGAGGGCCGGAACGTTGACCTGGCGCGCCAAGAGCACGTGTTCGCGCGTCTGGGGCATGGGGCCGTCGGCTGCGGAAACCACGAGGATACCGCCGTCCATCTGGGCTGCGCCGGTGATCATGTTCTTGATGAAGTCGGCGTGTCCCGGACAGTCGATGTGTGCGTAGTGGCGGTTTTCGGTTTCGTATTCGGTGTGGGAAGCGGCAATGGTAACCGTCTTGTTCGAATCGCGGACCGTACCACCCTTCGTGATTTCGGCGTAGGTCTTGGCCGTGGCCAAGCCACTGGCTGCCTGAACGGCGACCAATGCTGCCGTCAACGTTGACTTGCCGTGATCGATGTGACCGATCGTTCCGACGTTCACGTGGGGTTTCTTACTTACATATGTATCTTTGGCCATCTCACCTTTCTCCTCTTGTCGCCGACAAGAGTGTCGGCAAACCGTTTTTTCTGCACTATTAAGCCGACTCAGTTTCAATCAAAGGGCCGGGTGCCACCAAAATTCTCAAGCAACAGAGCTTGAACGTCGAATCTCAAATTTAGTATCGATTTTTCAGGAGCAAATCGATCCCAGCCTAGCGAAAATGGTTCGTCCGGCAACTGCCTCAATGTGACTGTCATGTCGCAAGGAGACTGCGTTAAAAATGGAGCTGTGATTGGGGTTTGAACCCAAGACCTCGTCCTTACCAAGGACGTGCTCTACCAGCTGAGCTATCACAGCTTCCGGCGTCGCAAAAAAAAACAATGCAACGCAGATAACGTGGGCCGACGAGTATAGACACAGCTTGGCCCCTGTCAATTGAATTCTGAATCTTTCCGGCGTTTTTGTCCATTTTATTCGGAAAAATGACTCTAGAGGGTGGCTAACAGCACATCCGCGCAAGCCAACTGAAGTTGGCTGGAGATTGTTTATCAGTCGTCAACCACCACCTGAAGGTGGTGGCAAGCAACATCAAAGCAACCTTTGGTTGTTATTACTGGACAGAGAATTCTGGTGATGGATATTTTGAAAAGAGACTGGAAATCGGTAGTACTCAAGCGTTGATATTGAGAGTCTGTTTCTTGGAAAAGATTAATCGTTACGGGTGCTTGGGGGTGAGCGGGAACAGCATCCGCTCCACCGTTATTCAATTTATTGGCTGATGTTGAAATGATATAATATGCAAACAGCATAATGCACGATGTGATTATGTGGGAGCGGGAATGCCTTCATCGGGCGAATCGATTGATTTTGAATGCATCGTGCGCATACGTGCATTATTTTTGGACGTAATTGATATATTATGGGATTGAAATGTGCGGCGGCCTCCTTACAAAGGAGTGCATGATTGTTGGGATTGGGATTGATATCATCGAGATCGAGCGGATTCAAGGCGTTTACGCGCGGCATGGGGAGCGTTTTGCTCAGCGCATCTTGACAGCCGCCGAGTACGCTTACGTCATGCGTTTTAAGGAACCGAGCCAGCGACTGGCCGGGCGATGGGCGGCGAAAGAGGCAGCTTTGAAAGCGCTTGGCACGGGCTTGAGTCACGGGATCGGTTGGCGCGATGTGGAGATTCTGCCTGATAGCAACGGCAAGCCGCAGCTTTATTTTCACGGAAAGGCTCACGAACGCGCTGCGGCGCTGGGGGTGTCAGTGGAGCATGTGACGATCACGCATTCCGAGACCGTCGCGATGGCTCAAGTCATTTTAGAGAAACTCTAGCAGGGAAAATAACTTCGTGCATTTATGCTGAAGGATTTGGATGTCGTGAATGAGTCTGTAGGACGACACGGTGTGATTTTGTTGTCTCAACGACTTTCTGTTACCCGTTGTGGATGTGATCGGTTAAAGGCGGTTCGATATCGTGGCATTGGGACAGTCTTTTCGACAAAGCACCATGGGCGGCTTGGCCGCGTGTCTATCGTGCGGCAGTTTGCTGCCTGAAGACGCCAGCGTGTGCCCGGCCTGTAGCAAGCCGGTCGCGTCGCTGAAGACGATCAATACCCTCGATTCGCGAATCGGGCCGCGCACCGACATGCCGCTGAATTCGGCCACTCCGCCGGCGACCGCTGCGACTCAATCGTCTGATGTGATGCCGAAATTTTTGCCTGAGCGCTATGAGCCAGTGAAATTGCTGGGGCAAGGCGGCATGGGCGCTGTGTACCACTGCATTGACCGGCAGTTGGAGCGGCCTGTCGCGATCAAAGTGATGACGGATAAATTCCGCTCGTCGCCCCAGGGCGAAACGCGTTTCATGCGCGAGGCTCGGGCGCAAGCCATCGTCAACCATACGAACGTCTCGACGATCCTGAATTTCGGTGTCAGCCCCGAAGGCAAGCTGTTTCTTGTGATGGAGTATTTGGAAGGCGAGGATTTACGCGACTTCCTGCGCAAACGCGGCAAATTGGATCCGATGTTGGCGTGCGAGCTGATGCGACAGGCGCTCGACGGTTTGCAGGAGGCTCACGCCTGTGGCCTCGTACACCGTGATTTGAAGCCGTCGAATTTGATGGTGATCAAGGACCATCGTGGCCAGCCGTGGGTGAAGATTCTCGATTTGGGCCTCGCGAAGATGGTCGGTGGGCAGACGGATTTGCTGACCATCACGATGGACACGGCCAACCAGTTGATCGGCACGCCGGCGTACATGTCGCCTGAGCAAGTGGCTGGATCTAAAGTGGACAGCCGTGCCGATCTGTATTCGATGGGCGTCGTGTTTTACGAAATGCTCGCGGGGCGGTTGCCGTTTGAATCCGAATCGTTGCCGGGGTGGCTCTATCAGCATCTGCACGAACTGCCAGAGATGCCGTCGCGTTACAATCCGGATTTAACGAAGTGTCCGCAGATTGAAAAGCTGCCGATGTGGCTGCTCGAAAAAAAGCCCGAGGACCGGCCGCAATCGGCGGGTGAAATGGTCGCCGTTTTGAAGGCCATTCTTGCCGGGAAATCCATCGCCGAGCTGATTCCGAATTCGCTGCGGACCGACATTCAGACGAAGGCCGATGAATCGGGCCGGCTCCCCGCTGCGGGTTCCGGTCGATTGCCCGCCGTCGCGACGAACGCTCGTCCGATTGTGCCGCCGCCTGTGCCGGGTGTTCCGACGTTGCCGCCATCGAGCGGACGGCAGGCTGTTAAATTCAGTTCCATTCCGGCGGCAGATCCAGGGCGCATGCAACAGGCGATTCCGGGGCTGACGCGACGTCCGCTTGGAGCGGGACCTACAGCTTCGAGAATGCCAGCCGCGCCGAGTGCACCGCCACGCGCTCCGGGCATTGTGCGCCAGCCGCTGTCCGCTCACGTAGCTCCGGCGTTGCAACGATTTTCGAATGTGCCCCCGCCGCAAGCTATGCCGCTAAATCAATCCAATTCAGCGATTAATTTGGTGTCGTCAATTGCCGGTCTTGATGCCGAACAGGCGCGCGCAAGTTTCGATAATTCATGCTCGGACGCTCTGGCTGCCGAGGCCACTGGAAATTGGAAACTTGCACTCAAGAACTGGCAGCGTGCTCAAGCGTTGTCGGATATGTACGGCTGCGCATCGCCCACCGTACAGCTCGACGCGTGTAAGAAGCAGGTCGAGTACGAGACCATAATCACCAAGTCGGACAACGCGGCGAAAGCGGGGGACTGGCAGACGGCGGACGACCATCTGTCGTCGCTGGCGTTGACGCCGCAGATTGATCCACGATTGGAAGCCGCGCGCGCCACTCTGCCCAAGCGGCTGGTCACGGCGTGGTTGGGTCTGGCCGCTCACAAAATTCGGTTGCTGCGCGAGGGCGATGTTCGGCGCGAGTTGTCCGAGCGTTATACGATCATATGCGCGTCGTCGGGTGACATGACTGGCGCGATCAATTTTCTCGATGCGTCTCCACGCCGCGCTGAGCTGCGAATCATCTCGTTTTCGCAAGCTGTCGCCGCCGCGATTCGCCATGGACATTCGGAAGGCATGCGCCCGTATTTGGAGCGCTTGACGAACGATCTATCGCTTGTCACCAACCCTGCTGAACGAGGCAAAGCGTGTCTTGAGGTCGGGCGAACGTTCGCGGTTTATGGTGATCTTGAAAGCGCAGCCGCGTGTCTGCGCGATGCTGGAAAATGTTTTACCGACGCGTTGAATCGGGGCATTCCGATCGCCGTCGAGGACCGCTCATCGTCCAGTGATGCGCGGACGAACCGCCCCTCCCCCATTCCGTCGGCGTCGCTTGCATCTGGCAAAATACAGACTGGTGGAAAGAGCGTGCGGTCGTCGTGGCTGGCGGCGATGAGTACGCTGGTTGACGCGCAAGCTGAAGCGGGATTGATCGACGATTGTCTGCGCAGCGCGTCGGTCATCGACGACCCGTGGACGAAAGCGCTGGTGACGTCGCAACTGGTCCAGAATTTTACGAAAGCCGGGCGGCATGAACTGGCCGAACGACAGGCCGCCAGCATCACATTCGCGCTGCCCAAAACGCAGGCGCTGCGGGCCATCGCGATTTCGAAAATCTACCGCGAAGACGTGTTGGGAGCCGAAGAATTATTGATGGCGATTCCCACACCCGCCGAACGCTTGCCCGTGATTGGCGTGCTGGCTGTGTATTACGGTCTCAGAAAAGAGCCGACGAAGCCGCGTACGCTGATCGCGCAATTGCTGTCGTCGTCGAAGCAGATCAACGGAGCGCTGCCGCGATTCAACGCGCTGGCCGGTGCCGTGGAGCCGATGTTGAACGCCGGTTTGAACGACATGGCGCGCGCGGTCTTTGAAGAAGCACTGCATCTCGTGACGCAGATCGATGACCCGGTCGAACGCGTTCGCGGGTTGTTGAATTTGGTGAAGATGAAGGAAGTCCGGCGCGATGCATTGCAAAGCACCACGCGAACATTCGCCTTCACCACAAAGCCAGCGACGCATCTGCTGGACATGCTGCGCCAGGCGCTGTTCTCGGCGCGACAACTCCGCACCGAGCGCGACAAGTTGGAGTGCTTCGAAACGATGGCGACGCGCGTGTCTGCGGCATATTTGCCGGTTGTCGCGACCGAAATGTTCAACGCCTTCCGGGACGACGCGGATCAGGCGGCGATTTATCTTGGGTTGTGCGGCGGGATGGTGTGAGGGAACTGGGGCATTTGATATGTCTGAGCCACCTCAAAGCATTTTCATTGATGCGTGTTGTATTTGCCGCCAATTCGACGACCAAAGCCAGTCTAGAATAAAAATTGAAACTGAAGCATTTGGTAGTATTATGTCGTGGGTCGGATTCGGGGATTTAATCTGGGTCGGAAGCTCCGCATTGCGATTTGAATTGGCGCAAAATAGAGATACGGTGCAACGTGAATTCAACTTGTCTTTGTTCGACACATTCTGCCATTCTCGAATGACGACTCAAGATGATTTGGCACGAGCGAATGAGATACAATTTCTTGGTTTCGGAACATTTGATTCACTGCACCTGGCCGTTGCGGAATTATCAAAGTGTTCAGTTTTCTTAACGACGGATGACCGCTTGTTGAAAGGAGTGAATCGATGGCCAAAAAAGCTAAACGTGATGGTGGCAAATCCACTGGACTGGACGCTTCAACGCCTAGCTCACTGAGTATCACGCCTGAAAAAATGGCCGAAATCAACTCTCGCGCTCTGGATGTCCTGATGAAGAAATTGGGCGCGCGTGACTGTATTCATTTCATGTCACAGCAATTTTCCGGCAAGAAAAACTATTCCCGCGACCGACATAAAACCTTGCCGAAACTAACGCTTGAAGAACTCGCAGCAATGAGCAACCGCAGTGCCTCTTGATCGAGCGTGTGTTTGGAATCACGTTCCTCGAAACCACGACTACTGTTTCCCCGTTGACAAAAATTGAATAACCAGCGACAACTACGCGTCGATTTATGTGTGAGTGCGGGGTACTCCATTAGATATGAAAACGACATCGTTGATTTTACTCATCGCTTTGCTTGTTGCGGCCACGCTGCCCGCAGGGGAGCCTGCGCCGGAAAAAGTAGTGTTGCAGCCCAGTACGTGGCGACCTTACAAAGAAGTGCCGGATGTGTTGTACTTCGAGAGTTTTGAGCGTCTCACCGCAGCCGTCGAAAAGGGGAAGATCGTTTCGGACGAACCGTCCCCGCTCGGCGGTCACACCTGGAAGCTCGACACCGCCAACAATGAATCCGTGATGATTTTTCACGTTTTTCAGACGCCGTTGAAATTGCCACACGGCCTGAATCCCAATTCGATCTTCATTCAATTTTCGATTTACGCCGACGAGCCGGGTACGATCACCGTTCGTGCCGTGCATCAAAAAGGCGACTACGCGAAGGAATTTCCCATACCGAAGGCCAAGACGTGGGGCGTCATCTCGTTGAAATTGTCCGACTTGCAAAACAAGGATAAAGATAAAGGCCCCCCGTTAGCGGAACACGTTATCAAGGATCTGGAAATCCACGTCAAGCCAGCACCGAAAAAGAAGGAAATTCCCAAAGCATGGGTGGACGACATTCTCATCACGTTGAATTCCAATCCGAGCGACGTTCGTCCACGCGTGTTGTTTGCGGAGAAAAAGCGTATCGACATGGAGCGGCAATTGGAACGTGATGGCTTCACGTACACGATGGCCGTCAACGATTTTCTGAAGACGAGCATGAAGCCGTTTAAGGCGCACATCAAAACAAAACGCGTCCTCGTCGTCGGCCCCAACTCCGCTCAGACACCGATCTGGCGCGATCAGTTGAAAACCGCCGCGCCGAAGCTGAAAGAGACGACCTACAACTTCGATGTCGGTGATGATCCCTTGAAGCCCGACGCGCCCATCGGAGGATTGGAGGACATGCGGACGCTGCTTCTTTACAATCTGCAAAAGGACCCTGAATTCGTCGTGCTGTCGATTGGTTTGGAAGAAGCGCTCGGGCCGGGTCGCCCGTCGGAAACGCTGCGAGTCGCCGCACTCCGAGCGTTGGAATCCGGTACAGTCCCGATCATCTGCCTTCCCGCCCAATCGAAGCCTGAAGAGAAAGATAAACTAGCGCTCTTTGTAAAATCAGTCGAGAGTATGTGCGCGACGCTGGGTGTCCCGCTGGTCGATACCAATTTTGTGACGAAGAACGCCAAGGGCGAATTTGACGCCGCGAAAGCCGGGCCGCAGGTCATTGAGAAAACCATGACGCTTACGATGACTGCGATCAAGCACATTCGTGACAGCATGAGTAAAGAATAGTCCAGAAGATTGTACCTAACCAACCTGAGGAATGAGCGATGACGACTGTGATACGAAGTACCTGTTTTGCAACGCTGATGTGCGTGTGTTTGGCGGCACCTCTTTTCGGAGCCGACGCAACGCTAGACAAAAGCCAGATCGAAGCCGACAAAAAAGCGCTCGCCCCGATCTTCCAATACGTCGGCGGATGGCGCGGTGCCGGATTGCCCAAAGACGGACCTGTGAAAGAAGGCTGGTCCGAAGAATCAGACTGGCAGTTTGATCTCAAAAATGGCCACGCCGCGTTGGTCTTCAGCGTTGACAAAGGCAAGTTCTACAAGTCCGGACGCATCGAACCCGGCGACAAAAAAGGGACATTCAAATTCACAGGCGTCTCGCCCGATGGCAAGACAAAAGATGAAATGGTCGGCGAATTGGACAAGAGCGGCGACGTCGCGTTCGACAACGTCACGCCCGGCGAAGGTCGCCCAGCGCGTCTGTTGTTCAGTGTTGTCGCGAAGGGCAATCGGTTGTTGATCGACCTCCAAAAGAAATCGCCCGGTGGTCGCTTCTCGACGTTCTGTGAAGTCAGTTACACACGCAAAGGCAGCGGCTTCGGCCAGCAAGCCAACGCTCACGAATGCGTCATTACCGGCGGTTCGGGCAAAATGGAAGTTAGCTACAAAGGCCAGACGTATTGGGTCTGTTGCGGCGGCTGTAAAGACGCGTTTTACGAAAACCCTGAGAAGGAAATCGCGGCGTACAAGAAGCGTAAGGAAGATGAAAAGTTGAAGGACAAGATGTAAGACGTATCACACATGAAGGACGGTTGTACTAAGGCCGTCCTTCTATTGATGGAGTTTACGCACCGAGTTTTCCCAGCACATCCCGCGCGATGATCATGCGCTGGATTTGCGATGTTCCTTCGCCGATCTCCAGATATTTTGCGTCGCGAAAAAAGCGCTCGACCGGATACTCGGTCGTGTAGCCGATGCCGCCATGAACTTGAATCGCGTCGGTGCAGATTTTCATGCAGGTTTCGGATGCGTACAATTTCGCGATACTGCATTCGCGCACGTGCGGACGGCCTTCGTCGCGCAATTGAGCCGCGCGATACACCAACGCGCGTGATGCCTCGATCCCGACCGACATGTCCGCGATGATGTTGCCGATCGATTGAAATGCGCCGATCGGTTTCGCGAATTGTTTTCGCTGAGCGGCATATTTAACCGTCGCGAGCATGGCGCCGGAAGCCAGTCCCAGGGCGAGTGCTCCGAGTCCGATGCGCCCGGCGACCATCGTCTCCATGAAAATTCCGAAGCCCTTGTCCTGGAGGCCCAGCATGTTCGTCATCGGCACTTCCGTGTCCTGGAATTTCAATTCACCCCAGGACACGCCGCGCATCCCCAATTTCTCGCAGCCTGGAATGACCGAAAATCCCGGCGTCCCACTTTCGACGACAAGCGCTGTAATGCCCTGCGCTCCGACTTTCGGACTCGTCGAAACCGCAACGAGAAATATCTCCGCTACGAGCGCGTTGGTGATGAAAATCTTCGAGCCGTTCAGAACAAATTTGTCCGCTTTCTGCACCGCCAGCGTCTTCGCATTTCCAGAATCGCTGCCTGCGTTCGGTTCGGTCAAACAAAACGCGCCGATCTTTTGTCCCAGCGCGAGAGGTTTCAAAAATTTCTGTTTGTGGCTTTCCGTTCCGAAGCGCATCAAGGGCGACACGCACAGTCCTGAATGCGTCGCGACAGCCAGCGCTGTGCTCGCACACACGCGCGCCAATTCTTCGATGATAGTGATCGCACTGAGTGTGCTCAGCCCGAGCCCACCATACGCGGCAGGCACGGCCACACCGAGCAACTGCATTTCAGCGAGCCGCCGCCACACGTGGTCGGGGATCGTCTGCTCGCGATCAATCTGTGCCGAAATTGGCTGGAGTTCGAGCCGCGCGAACTGGCGTGTCGTCTCGCGCACAGCAGCCTGCTCTTCACTCAGATTGAGATCGATGATAATCTCTGTGTCTTCGGCCATGCAATTCTCCGGGCAGGCTCGTGGAAGCCTGTCGCTTCTTATCGGCAATTTGGTCGCAATGTTGAACTGGAAAGCGTGAAATGACGTCGCCTCTTTTTGAATCCACCCAAGACATCGCGAACTTCGAGCGCAGCATTGCTACGCGCGCTCTCGGGAAGCGTATCCAATTTTTCAACCGGACGCAATCGACCAACGACCTCGCACTCGACGCCGCGCGAGGTCACGGAGCGCACGGCACTGTCTTCGTCGCGGACGAACAAGACGCCGGTCGCGGACGGCGCGGTCGAACCTGGAATTGTCCACCCGCGATGGGATTGCTTTTTAGTGTGCTCGTCCGGCCGAGGACGATTCCGCTCGAAGCCAGCGGCTGGATTCCGCTCGTCGCAGGTCTCGCTTGTGCTGAAGCGCTCGCTTCTTTCTCCGAGCACTTGCGCGGTGTCACGGTGAAATGGCCGAACGACATTGTCGTCCCATGCGACGCCACGCCGGGATGGAAAAAGCTCGGTGGCATCCTCTGCGAAAGCGCGTTAAGCGCAGTGAGCAGCGACACGACACCCGTCGATTTGGAGCGCGGTTATGCGGTGATTGGCATCGGTCTGAACATCAATCAGACACAAGCCATGCTACCCGAAACCGACAAAGCTCCGCCGACGAGTCTGTTGCTCGAAACCGGGAAATGTTCGGATCGCCAGGCCGTATTGCAAGCCATTTTGGAGCGCCTCGAATTCCATCTCGACGCCCTCAGCGATTCGTCCCAACGCAGTGCCTTGCGTTTTGCTATTGAAGAAAAAATGCGCGCGTGGCTTCCGGAATCTAAACAGATTACGTTCCGGTTGCCGCCGTTCGACGTCCCGAATCCCAACGAGCAGGTCGGAACATTTGCCGGACTCGACACGTTCGGACGACTTCGAATTCGTAGCGTTCATGATCACATTGAAACAGCTTACGCCGATGCGGAGATCGTTGCCGTTCAGCCCTGATGCAGCTGCATAACGTCCCCGCATCGCGCGTCGCCACGTTGAAGATACTCGCTCACCACGCGCCAGAATTCGTCGTCATGCTCGATCTTAAATTCCACTCGTAAAGCAACGATGGGAACATCACAGTGCTGATTCAGCTTCTCAATTTTGACCGCATCTTTTTCGGTCACAACGATGAAGTCAGCGCTCGTTTCACGCGCCGACTTTGAGAGTGAATCCATATCCGAACGCGTAAAATCGTGATGGTCATCGTACGTTTTAAAATCAAGAACGACGACGCCACGAGTACTCAATGTCTTCTCAAAGGCCCCGGGATTTCCAATTCCACACGCCGCAATCGCCCGAGCATTTTTAAGTTTTTCAAGCGGCCATTCACCACCGCCCTCCCCCACCCGTCGCACTCCGACGGGTGCGTGCTGTGCAAAACAAATCGGCTTCGATCCCGACAATCGAACCAGTTCCCGCTGCAAATCGTCGCGCTCATGATCGCTCGAAAGTGCGTCCGAACGTGTGACCACAATCATCCCGGCGCGTGAAAGTCCAGCGATTGGTTCGCGCAGTTTTCCGTGCGGCAAAATCGCGCCACCGCCAAATGGATTCGTCGCGTCAACGAGCACGATGTCGAGATCGCGCTTCAAGCGCCAGTGCTGAAAACCGTCGTCAAGCAACGCGACATCGCAGCCCATGTCACGTGCTTTCAACGCGCTCGCATGGCGGTCGCTTCCCAGCACGATCGGGACATTCAAACCAGTGAGCGCGGCTTTGACTTCTTCCGCTTCGTCGCCGCCTTG
The DNA here is from genome assembly GCA_037129555.1 of Planctomycetota bacterium. Lineage (GTDB taxonomy): Bacteria > Planctomycetota > SZUA-567 > H5-PLA8 > H5-PLA8 > JANXLS01. The sequence goes on along the minus strand of JBAXUS010000001.1, from coordinate 32,413 downwards.
AGCTTTGTAGCCGCGCATTAAAATCGCGGGCTTCCGTCCGCGCGCAACCAAGCCTCGCGCAATGCAAATCACTGCCGGCGTTTTGCCCGTCCCACCGACGGTCATGTTCCCAACGCAAAGCGTCGTGATCGGAGCGAAGTGCGCACGTGAAATTGCGCGGTCGAATGTGACGCCCAAGCCATAGAGCGCCGCGAGCGCGGGCCCGGCCCAGCGCAGGCCTGACGGGAGGAATGACGCGGACGGTTCAGCGCGGGCCATCAGTGTGTCCGCTGATTTTTTCCCAGATGCTCGTCAGTTCCGGCGGAAGGCGTTGAATACGTCCGTCTTTGTTCAGGCATACCAACTCCACCGAGCCGGACACAAGAAGAGTCCGCGACGTAGTGTGTTCGATGCGCTCGACTTTGGTTTCAAATGTGATGCGTGTTTTGCCGAGGTCCACGAGTTTCGTTTGAATCGAAAGATGGTCTTCAAAACGTCCCGGCGCGTGATACCGAATCGCGAGATTGACGACAGGCAGAAGTATCCCAGCCGCTTCCAAATCTCGGTACTTCAACCCGCGCCGGCGCAGCCAATGCACGCGCCCGTATTCGAGCCAACTCACCGCCGTCGCATGATGCGCGTAGCCCATCTGGTCCGTCTCGCCGTAGCGGACTTCGATGAACGTCTCGTCGGACCCGTCGTCCGCTGCGGATGAATGCGTAGCGCTGGGATTCATGCAGAAAATGATACTCCGCCCCGTGCGAAAAAAAAGCACCGCGCGCGTTTCATCTTGACTTACAGGTGACTTCAGCGAAGACTTATAGTTATGGCAACCATTCAGTCACTCACCGACATGTCACATTGGCAGACGCTTTGGGAAGAAGTCAACGTGCCCAACGCGCCGTCCCTGCTCATCTTCAAACGCAGCCCGACGTGTCCGACCAGTTTTTGGGCCGAGGGCATTTTTCGCGGCTACGTCGCTGCGCTTCCGGAACGTGAGTCGCTGCTCATATACTCCGTTGACGTGGTCGCGGCACGCCCCATCTCGCGCCAGATCGCAGCCGACACCGGCATTCAACACGAATCGCCGCAAGCGATTCTGATCAACGCCGGGCCTAAAATCGCGTGGAACGCGAGCCATGGCGACATCGACAACGAAGCCTTGACGCAGTACGTCCCGGCGTAAATGTCAGCGATTCAGCGTTAGTCAAACCGATACCCGACGCCGTGAACCGTGCGTATGATTTCAGGATTCGCCGCGTCGATTTCGACACGCTTGCGTAGTTGTGAAATGTGCTGATCCAGCGTCCGGCTGTTCGGAAAGAAATCGACTTCCCATGCGTGATTGTAGATCGTGTTGCGGTCCAGCACTCGACCCTTGTTCTGAAAAAGAAGTTCAAGAATCCGAATGTCGCGCATGCTCAATTCAATGACCACCGTTCTCCGCTTCGCACGCAATTGGGCCGGGAAAATGTCGAGGTCGTTCATCGCAAACGATTCTGGTTTGGACGTCTCACCGGTGTTCGATTGTGCCAGGCAACGCCGCGCCACCGCACGTACCCGCGCGACAACTTCACGCACACCGAACGGCTTGACAATGAAATCGTCCGCGCCCAATTCAAGCCCGAGCACTTTGTCGATCTCCTCGGATTTCGCGCTGATAAACACAATCGGAATCTGCGGCGATGACGAGCGAATTGCGCGACAGACATCGTAACCGCTCATCGCCGGCATCATGATGTCGAGACAAATAAAATCCGGCTTGCGCGATTCAAACAACGTCAGCGCCTCGCGGCCATCGGCGGCAAGAATCGTGCGGAAGCCTTCGGCATCCAAAATCTCCGCAAGCCCTCGGCGAATGCGCGGATCATCTTCGGCAATTAATACGGTCATGTGGATGAGGCTCCTGATCCGGGCAAATCAACTGTCAGTGTAAGCGTGAATCGCGCGCCCACGGGTGAGTCAGCCAGCGTCAAATCGCCACCATGCAAGCGCGCCAGATCGCGGGCAATTGTCAATCCAATCCCCGCACCGGCCGCGCCGGAATCGAGCGCGTTACTGACTCTGAAAAATGGCAAAAATATCTTCTCTCTGAATTCGCGCGCAACGCCCGGACCTCGATCTTCGACGATGATTTGGACTCGCTCTTCTTTCATCAATGTCGTGACCGAAAGCAATCCGCCGGACGCCGCATACTTCTCAACATTGCCTGCAAGATTTCCGAGCATCTGGCGCAGCGCGTCGGCGTCAAACACTACCGGACTCGGAGCGCCCGCGTTGAAATCGACGCGTACTTTTTTCTCGGCCAACGCCGGGCCAAATTGATCGAGTGTCGAACGCACCGTATCGTCGATGCAGCCCTTGGATTTGCGCAGTGTCATCGGTCGGCGCTGGCTGCTCGCGAACGTCAACACGTTTGCAATCAAGCGGCTCAACCGACTACTCTCGTCCACGATAATGTTCAAATGCCCCAGCGAAACCGGGTCTGTTTGATCATTGAACTGCAACTGCGATTCCAATAATTCAGCGTACATGCGGATGTTCGTCAGCGGCGTTTTCAACTCGTGTGTGACTTGGTTGACGAACGTCACGCGCTGCGACGCCTCGCGCAATTCGCTCGTGTACGCGCGATAAAAATAAAGCGCGAGTCCCGCCAGAGCAGTCGCAGCAAAAATCAATCCGAGCGCGAACATGAAATTTCGCCCGCCGCTCAACGCCGATTCCAAGCTCTGCGGTGGCATGTGATATTCGAGTCGCCACGTTTGCAGCGGCGCATGTAAGAATCGTTCCGCTGCCGCCTTCTCACGCTCCGCCGGTTCGTACGCGCCCCACTGATAAAGCACGCTCCCATTTTCATCGCGCAGAAGTGTGCAGCCCGCTTCAGCCTTTCCGTCGCCCGTTGTCGAAGGTAATCGCGCGACGATGTCCGACGCCATGCGTGCGCGCTCCACTTCAGCGCCCGTCACGCGACCTTCCGCGTCAACACGCCAAAAAATCAAATGCAGCCCTTCGTCCCAATGCCACGCCGTCCAGCCTTGCCCGGATCGATTTGAGTCTGCATAATCTGCTCTGGATTTCTTGGGCCGAGCCCACTCGCGATCCGTCAACACCCGGCTCGCTCGGAGCAGAAACTGCCGCTCACTCTCGGTGATGAGCGCGTTCGGTGGTGGGTGCAGTAACGTGCCGTCCGTGCGCAGTGCAAAGAACTGTTTGACCCAGCCAGTTGACCGCGTCAACTCGCGCACACGCTGCGTAAAGTCGTCGCGTACAAGCTCACCGGCTTGTGGCAACTGCGGAAAATTCGGAGCCGCGAGCGCCCGAGAAAACTCGCGCTCGCGTTCCTGAATTAATGCGGCGACCGATTCCGCCGCATCGTCCAATTTTCCGCCCAGCACGTCAACAAATTTGCTCCGCACCGCCTCACGCTCACCCCGCGCAACAAGCGCCCCCATCCACGCCAACAATGCGACGGGAGCGACGACGAGCAGGATCAAAACAATCGCAAGACGTAGTTTCACGTGAAGACTTTCGGTTCGGAGTGACATTCAAAGCAGATGCATACACTCGCTCACTCTTACTTCCTTTTATAATCGTTGTTGCCTTGGCTTTCGATTTGGTACTGATTGTTTCTCAGATTCTTCCGTTCTGCGTCCCAAAGTTTCGGGTCAAGGTTAAGCTGTGAGTTTGCATTGAATGTGGCATTTTCAATAAGTGTCGCACAATTCAACTTCTCGCCATACGCCTTGAGCACTCTGTCATTTTCACCAAACAGTTTCGATGCTTCGGCAACTTTCCCCGCATCGCGCAACTGTGTCGCAAGCTTGTTCTTCTCCAATGCGATTTGATCAACCGCAGCGATGAGCGCATCGCGGTTCTCGCTCTTCTCACATTTTTCTTGTGAGACCGAGAACGCGACGCTGACCGTCGAGGTCACTTTATCCGCAGCCTTCGTCGCCATGTTCGCGTAGGTGCCAGTCACCGTTGCGATCTGCTTCGATTCGCCGTCGCGTCCTGGGGCGATTTCAACTTCCAGCACTGCGTACTTTTCCTGTTTGTTGAACAACTGGCTGAGCGAGACCAACACGTTTCGGCCATCAATTTCCGCATCGCGATTCAACACACGCACCGGACGAACACCTTCAGCGCATTCAATTTTCACGAGCACTTCCTGAGCACAGACTGACAAGACGTCGTCGAATTCGACGCGGAAAATTCGGGCGAGGTCCGACGCGTTGGCAATATAACCGTGGTTGCCTTCGCTCTTCTTTGCGAGCGTCGATAACAAGTCTTCGTTGTAATCGCTGCCCAGTCCGAGCGTCGTCACCGAGATGCCATCCTTGCGCAGCGAATCGCCGAGTGAGCCGAGGTCGGACGGGGAACTCGGACCGATGTTCGCCTGGCCATCGGTGAGTAAAATCACGCGATTCACGCGTTCCTTCGCTTTGAATTTCCGGACCTCTTCAGCGCCTTTTGAAACGCCCGCGAACAAGGCCGTCGAGCCGCGCGACGTGACACTGCGAATTGCGTTTCGCACTGCTTCTTTGTCCGTCAATTTGGTCGATGGCACGAGCACTTCAACGGTGTGATCAAAGACGACGACGGAGACGATGTCATCAGAATTGAGACGGTCAAGCGCCGCCATCGCGGACTCTTTTGCGCGCTCCATTTTCTCGCCCTGCATCGAACCCGAGCGATCAATCACGAGCGAGATGTTCACGCCCGCGCGCTTGCGGTCGCCTTCAATGGGAAAGCCAGTCATACCAACTTTGAGAAACGCGGTCTGCTTCTTGTTCGCTTCAACAACGGACTTCGCGAGACCTGCGCTCAGAGACGCCTGCGCACCAAAAATCTGGGCGCTCGAAAACGCCAGCGCGATCACGGCGAGTACTGCAACTGAATGTCGAGTCTTCATTGTCGATCCTCCACAACGGGGTTTGGTAACGGGCAAACGATCATAGTGTCCTTGTACCCGAGAAGACGACCCCAATGGTCAGCGGCGTGAAAGAGATTTGTCAAAAGAGTGTAAAACAATTTGGTGCGTTCCGAAATCAAAACCTGTCCACTCGCTTCATGAATTTTATTTTTTTCGTGTAACGATTCACGGTTTGCGTTCAAATACTCATGACTGAAGGGAGGCGCGGATGGACGATTCGGAACGGTTTACACGAGAATGGACACGGGCGCAACCCATCGTGTCGAGCTACATCAGCACCGCCATCCGCGACTTCAATACAGCGGACGATGTGTTGCAAGATGTCGCTGTCGTGTTGCTGAAACGGTTCACCGAATTCGATCCGTCGCGCTCATTCACCGGCTGGGCGCTCGGTGTGGCCAAGAATAAGATTCTCGAAACCAAACGCGCTCCTGGCGATTGTCTGGCAGGCGATGCAGAACTTCTCGACGCGCTCGCACATGCGCACGACGACCTCTCACCAGAACTTGAACGGCGCACCGCCGCCTTGCGCGAATGTCTCGCGCAGATCAAAGGCCGTGCGCTTTCGCTGCTCCAAATGCGTTACGACAGAGCGTTGAAACCCAGTGTAATCGCCACTGAAATGGGCATGAATCCCAGCGCGGTGCGGGCCATGTTGTCGCGCACCCGAACGATACTTTACGAGTGTATTCAAAAACGAATTACTCTCTCCGAACCGCTTTTACGGAGGGACGCGTGATGCAGCTCTCTCACGAAGAACTCGACCGTTGCGACGCGTATTTCGATGCCGATTTAACGCCGGAAGAAGCCGACGCGTTTCGCGCATGGTTGCGCTCGGACCCGGAACACATCCGGGAATTTACGCGCCGCGCACAGCTTCACCGCGCGCTTCGCAATGAATTGTTGGGAAGCCGTGCTCGGAATACGAAGCCTGTAAGTTCCGATACGAATTCCATTGCCCCAACACAAAAGTGGACGTGGCGCCGATGGTGCGCGGCGGCTGTCCTTGTGTTTGCGATTCTCGGAGTCCTTTTTTTTAAATCGACGACCGATCCAAATCTCGTTGTGTATGCAGCGAGAATCGACACCTTTTCCGGGCGAGTTTTTATGACCGATGAAAACTTCGCAGACCGGATACCTGTGGCCGCTCAACAGTACCTGTCGGAGAAGAACGGTTTGGAGTTCGACGGCCCGGGCAGCGCAATGCTGAAATATGGTGATGGCACGACTCTGAATTTTAAAACGCTTACCCCGGGAACACCCGGCGCGGGTTCAGGTGCGTTGCGACTGAATCGTCGCGACGAACAGAAAATCAATCTCATGAAATCCGGTAAGCGCATCACGGTGTCAGCGGGGGTTTTGACTATTGATGCCGCGTCCCAGCCCGAAATCAGCCCGCTCATCATTTGTACCCCAATGGCCGAAGTGACCGTTATCGGAACGATCTTTCGCTTGGAAGTCACGACGTCGTCTACGCGTTTGGATGTGTCGCGCGGCAAAGTCCGCATCGCTCGATTCTCCGATTCCGCCAAAGTCGATGTGTCCTCAGGCGAACACGTGATCGTGAACACCTCCAGTCCCCTGCTCGTTCAACGCGGCATCGTAGAATTGACCGACGTAAAAAACTGATTTCGATTCGTTATTGATCATCCACCTTTTTGAAGGGACGCTCACATGCAAACGGCAGTGCAAAAACCGCGCTACTCGTTCCACTTCAACACCCGCGTCAAGCCGTCGCACCTGACCGATTTCACGCGCGAATTCGCCACGCTGCTTGACGCCGGATTGCCGATCATGCGCAGCTTGGAAATACTTCACGCGCAACTCCCGACCGGGACATTCAAGTTCGCGATCGAACACGTGAAACACGATGTCGAAAACGGCTCGCGGCTGTCCGAGGCGCTTGCAGGCCAGTCGCATGTTTTCGATGCGCTGTATGTCAACATGATTCGCGCGGGCGAGAGCGGTGGCGTGCTCGACGAGATTCTGGAACGGCTCGCCGACTACCGCGAAAAAGCGCAGAAGCTTCAGCAGCGCATCATCGGCGCACTGATTTATCCCGCCGCAGTGATGTTCATCGCGTCCTGTATTTTGTCGTTTCTGATGATCTTCATCATCCCGAAGTTCAAGCAAATGTTTGAGGAAATGGGTGCGGGGGACTTACCGATTCCGACACAAATTTTAATGGCCGTCGCGAGCGCCATGACCAACTATTGGTATGTACTGCTCTTTACGCCGCTGCTCGTTTATTCGATCTATAAATGCATCGTCGCAACTCCGCGCGGTCGGCTCGTCGTGGACGCTGTGAAATTGAAGATTCCGATCTTCGGCACGATCATTTCGAAGTCGTCGATCAGCCGTTTCTGCCGCACGCTCGGGACGCTAGTCTCATCCGGTGTGCCGATTCTCGAAGCGATTTCGATCATCAAACTCGCGACCGACAATCAGGTGCTTGCTCATGCGATTGAGACGGTGGGGAACTCGATTAAAGAAGGCGACACGATCGCTGAGCCGCTGCGGCACTCGGGCGTTTTTGATGACCTCGTTGTCAACATGATTCAAGTCGGCGAAGAGACAGGTGAACTCGATAAAATGCTGATGAAAGTTGCGGACACATATGACAACCGCGTCGACGCGCTTGTCGGCGCGATGATGAGTCTGCTTGAACCGGTGCTGATTGTCTTCATGGGCCTGACGGTTGGATTCATCGTCATCTCGCTTTTCATGCCTCTGATCAAAATCATCGACGGCTTGGCCGGCGCGCGATGAACGGTGGTGTAAATACGAGCACCATGAAAAACACTATTTCGATGCTCGTGTCGTTCGGTCTCTTGATTCTTGGAACGGCGATTCATGCAGCCGATGCGGAAACGCAGTGGCAAAGGATCGAACCGTTTTATAAGCCTCCGGCAGAGTTCGCCGGGGCGCTCGGTGCGTATCGGTCGCCGCTGATTTTTAACGACGGAACTCGAGTTGCGAACGCGGCGGATTGGGCCCGGCGACGAAATGAAATCCTGGGACAATGGCACGACTTGATGGGCGCGTGGCCTCCACTTCTGGACAAACCGAAGTTGGAACTGATCTCGCAATCGCGGCGTGATAATTTCATTCAGCATCGCGTGCGCGTGGAAATTTCGCAGGGACAAATGGCCGATGGCTGGCTGCTGATTCCGGACGGAACGGACCCGCGCCCCGCAGTGTTCGTTCCATATTACGAACCGGAGACGAGCATCGGGCAGAGCAAGCAACCGCTGCGCGATTTCGCGTACCAACTCGCGCGACGCGGATTCGTGACGCTTTCGATCGGCTCGCCCGGAGGCGATGCTCGGAAGCCCGTCACCGGAATCGCTACGAGCCAACCGCTGTCATATCTCGCTTATGTCGCGTCGAATTGCAGGCAAGCGCTCGCGAATATGTCAGAGGTCGATGCAAAGCGCATTGGTGTCGTCGGGCATTCGTATGGCGGAAAGTGGGCGATGTTCGCGTCGTGTTTGGACGAGAAATTTGCATGTGCGGCGTGGTGCGATCCGGGCATCGCGTTTGATGAAAAGCGGTCCAGCGTGAATTATTGGGAGCCGTGGTATCTCGGGCTAGACGCGTCGCGCACGCGCAAACCTGGACTGATTACGGCAGCGAATCCGCGTACGGGCGCGTATGCGAAGATGATTGAATCCGGTCGTGATCTTCACGAATTGGAAGCGTTAATGGCTCCGCGCCCGTTTTTGGTTTCAGGCGGTGCAGAAGACACGCTGGCGCGCTGGCCTGTGCTGAATCACACGATTGCGGTGAATGCGTTGCTGGGATTTTCGGAACGTGTTGGGATGACGAATCGAAAGGACCATCCGCCCACGGAAGAATCGAACGCGCAGATTTACGCGTTCTTCGAGCATTTCTTGAAACAGAAAAAGTAGGACAGCCGATGATTCCGCCCTACTGTTTAATTCACGTAGACGAATTCGTTCGAGAGCAGCAAGGCGTGAGTGTATAGTTCCCACGGCGTGAGCGGAGCTCGCTTGACGCGGACGCCTTCATTTTTAATCGTGGCCTGTTTGCCGAAGTTCATCATCATCGACGTATCGCCAGTCTTCGCAGCTTTGACTGCAAGTCTCGCGGCTTTCTTGTTCAGCTCTTTCACATCGCTATCCGTCAGTTTCGGCGGAACCACCACCAGTTGAGCCGCTTGCTTGGGATGAAGTTCCGTGAACATCTTTTCCGCACCCGCGATGAACTCGTCAGCCAACGCGATTTCCTCGGGCTTCGGTTCGCGTTGGAAGACAATCGAATACAACGCCTGAACACGCGCTTTGTTATTGATGGCCTGCGCTACGTCTTCGCGCGCGACAACCTGCCGCGCGACATCGACGGACATGGCGCTGTTCATGAAGAACAACGCCTGCTGCGGAACGACCGTGCTGGTGCGGGCGGAATTCACGAATGTCGGGTCGGCGTAGTCGAATTGCGACATCAGATCGCTCAACTGCAAACGGTCCACATAGCCGTAAATTGATCGACGGTAGCAGTACGGTTCATCAGTCAAATTCACCGGCTTGCCGTACAGTTCGCTTTCGAGCCGACCGGTCAGAAGCACCATTGAATCGCGAATGGCTTCGAAATCCAAGCGGCGCAAATTCTGACGCCAAATCAAGCGGTTCGGTGCGTCTTTGCCTTCAGCAACGGCGTTCGGTTCGCTGCTTTGTTGATACGAAGCCGAAAGCAGAATCTGGCGGTGCAGCTTTTTTTGAGACCAGCCGTCTTCCATGAATTTCGCAGCCAAATAATCGAGCAGTTCCGGGTGGCTGGGCTTCTCACTTTGCGTTCCCAGATCGTCCGGTGTCCGAATGAATCCTTCACCGAAATGATGCATCCACACGCGGTTGACCAAGACACGCGCGGTCAACGGATTTTTCGGAGACGCGATGGCTTCAGCGAGTTCCAAGCGGCCACTATTTTCTTTCGAGAACTTCGGCGCCGTCTCGCTGCCGTAGGTGGATTGGGCAAGCGAATCGATGAAGCGGCGCGGCACGAGATCGCCGGGTTTGCGTTTGTCTCCGCGCAGAAAAATGCGCGAATCGTGCGGGGATGGGAAGTCATAAATCGTCATCGCTCCGCCGGGCGCGCCGGGGTGCGAAATGCGCAGCGAATTCAATTCGTTGAATTTGAAGTACGCGACGCCTTCATTTTCAAGCGGCAGCGCTTCGGCGGCGAGGAGCACCTTTTCAGGCGTATCCAATTCTTCCAACGTCGGAATCGGGTAGACGGCTTCGCATAACTGCTGCGTGGCCGTGTCGAGTTTGGTCGGTTCACCCTTACTCCGCGCTTCGATGAACGCCATTGCCGTCGGACGAAGTTCCGTGAAAATCTTCGCGTAAACCTTCGCGACATCTTCGGTCGATTTGATGTCATTTGCAGCGGCGAGGAACGCCTTCGCTACCATCGGATTGATCGTCGACTTCGGCGAATTCAAACGCTTCTGCATCGTCGGAATGATTTCCGCAATGGCGCTCGCCGCATCCGCTTTCGTGTGGATAAACCAAGAGGCAACGCCGAACACAGGATTGTCGTTGGTGATCTTGATCGCGTTTTCGACTTCACGATCCACGCGAGACTTTTCAGTGATTCCAAATTTCTTGTAGATGTCAAACCGTTCGACCGACTTCGATTTGTACATCTTCGAATGCACCCAGCCTTCTGATTTTTCATAGAAGAGCTTCGATAAATCGGTGACAAGTTTGTAGTACGCCTGGCGATTCGCATTTTGCAACATGGTCAACTTCTTTTCGTAGTCCTCGTGCTTGGACTCGTCGAACGACCCCTTTAACATCGGCTTCGAATACGGCTCGTTCATCGAACTCGCGAAGACGCCGTGGAGCGCGTAGTAGTCGGCAATCGAGACGGGATCGAATTTGTGATCGTGGCAGCGCGCACACGACGCAGTCATGCCGAGGAACGCTTTCGTGACCGTGTCAATACGTTCGTCGATGATGTCTTCTCGGTCGTTGAAGCGCTTTCCGACCGTCAAAAATCCCAACGCGGCGAGGCGTTCGTCGTCTTCCTTAACGCCGGGTAGTCGATCTGCTGCGAGTTGTTCGACGATGAATTTATCATACGGCTTGTCGTCGTTGATGGCTCGAATCACATAGTCGCGGTAGGTCCAGGCGTACATGTAGCGGTAGTCTTCGAAGCGGTATTTCTGGCCGTTGCTGATCAAGCCGCGCGTGTCGCTGTAACGGGCGGAATCCAGCCAATGACGCCCCCAGCGCTCACCATAATGGGGCGACGCGAGCAGCCGATCCACGACTTTCGCGAAGGCTTCGGGGGATGCATCGTCAATGAACGCTCGGGCTTCTTCAACCGTCGGCGGAAGGCCGATCAGATCGTAGGACGCGCGGCGAATCAAGGCATCTTTCGAAGCTTGCGACGCGGGTTTCAAACCATTCGCCTGGAGCTTTTCGAACACGAACGCGTCGATCTCATTGCGCGCCCATCCGGCAGAATCGACTTTCGGAACGTCCGGCTTTTTGACCTGTTGATAGGCCCAATGCGCACGGGCTTCGGCGGTCAGACCGGTCAGTTTCTTGACCGTGCCTTCGCGCGGATCGGGCGCACCCATCTTGATCCATGTTTCAAAATTGGCGATTTCGTCAGCGCTGAGTTGTCCACCCTTTTCCTTCGGCGGCATCTTCAATTCAGCGTCTTTGTAACTGATCGCTTTGATCAGCAGACTTTTCTCGGGCGAGCCGGGGACAATGGCCGCGCCGTCATTACCGCCGGTAAGCATGCCCTGGCGACTGTCGAGCATCAACGCGCCTTTGGCTTTGCCGGTCGAATTGTGACAACCGACACACTTCTCGGTGAGCATTGGGCGGATTTTCTTTTCGAAAAATTCCAGCCCTTGCGCGTCACTTGCGCGGACGTGCGCCATCACCAATAGTGAGGCGCACAGAATCCACGCGGTCATATATGTCTTCGAATTCAATATTCGTGTCGTGATCATGCGATAATCCCGTGAACGACTTTGCCGAAGTTGTCTGTGAGTCTGAAATCGCGGCCGTTATAGCGGTACGTCAATTTGGTGTGATCGAAGCCCATTAAATGCATGATCGTGGCATGCAAATCGTGAACGTGGACGCCGTCTTTGCCGACTTTGTCGCCGATTTCGTCGGACTCGCCCCACGCCATGCCGCCCTTGACGCCACCGCCGGCCATCCACGCGCAGAAAACTTCCGCATGATGATCGCGCCCGGATTCTTCGCTGACGCGTCCTGCCGTCGTCGGTGTACGACCGAATTCGCCGCCCCACACCACGAGTGTCGAGTCCAGTAATCCGCGCTCCTTCAAGTCCTGCAGCAACGCCGCGACCGGTTGATCGATGTCGCCCGCCGTCTTCTTGATCGCGCGCGACAGACCATAATGGTGGTCCCATCCGCCAGCGTCGATTTGAATGAAGCGCACTCCGCGTTCGGCCAAGCGCCGAGCGATGAGCAGGCGTCCGCCAAGCAACGTCGCACCGTAACGCGCGCGAACTTCTGCCGACTCCTTCATGATGTCAAACGCGTCGGTTGCAGCGGTCTGCATTTTAAACGCCAGTTCGAACGAATCGATGCGTGATTCGAGCTGCTCATCTTTCTGCACGGATTTCATGTGCAGCACGTCAAGCTTGCGCGCGAGGTCCAACTGTTTGCGCTGCTCTTCGAGGCCATTGAATTCGCTGCGCAAATTGAGCAGTGTCTCTTCAACTTTTCGTCCCGGGGCGTAATTGGCCAACGCGCCTTGATACATGCTCGGCAAAAACGCTGCTTGACGGGCCGCGATATTTCCGCCCATCGACACGAATCCCGGCAAGTTTTCATTCTCGACACCGAGGCCGTACAACGTCCACGAGCCGAGGCTGGGGCGCTTCAGAATGCCGTTGCCGGTGACCATCAATTGCGACGCGACTTCGTGCGCCGGGACGTCGGTAGTCATCGAACGAATCACGCAGAGGTCGTCGGCGCGTTCGGAGAGTTTCGGAAAGAGCTCACTGATCTCCAAACCGCTTTTGCCGCTCTTGTTGAATTTGAATGGTGTCGGAAACAGCGCTCCGCCTCGACTACCGCTCTTGCCACTGAGCGCCTGCATGCCGGGCTTGGGATCGAACGTGTCCAAATGCGAGGGCGCGCCACCCGCGAAGATGTGGATTACGCGTTTGCATGTGCCTTTAAAATCCGGCTTGCGCGCGACTTTTTCGCCCGCTTCGCTGGTCGTTCCCAGCAACGCGCTGAGGTACATCGCGCCGAGTCCATAACCCGAACGGCGCAACATATCACGACGGCTGAGGCCACTGAGGTCGATGCGGTTGTTGCAATAGGTGCTCATGCGGGAATCCCTTGAAATATAGTGGTGCGAAATCCGTACACGTATATGCACCGAAGATGGACGAAATGTTAAAAAATTCTTTCGATTCGAATGCAAAAAATCGATTCGAATTTCGTTGTGTCGGCTTTTCGTTGCGGTGTATCGACTTATTGAAAGCAGGATTTTCTAGTACTCATTTTAAAAGGAGTCGTATTCGTGCGCAGTCTCATTTCTCTCATCTCGTTGTTTGCCTTGCTGGTGTGCGTCGCTCCGGCTGTTCGCGCTGAAGATCATCCCAAGACCGTTGAAGAACGGATCTCCGCGCTTGAAAAGCGTGTCTGGGAATTGGAACATCCGCCGCCACCTGCTGTCAGTCCTGCCATCAAAGATCGTCCGCGTCACGATGGATTCATGAATGACATTAAGAAGGGTAACAATGACCTCGTCTTCATCGGCGACTCCATTACGGATGGCTGGCGCGGCGGTGGCAAGAAAGTCTGGGACGAAGCGTTCGCACCTCTGAAGGCGTTGAACCTCGGCATCGGCGGCGACCGCACCCAGCACGTTCTGTGGCGTTTGCAGAACGGTGAACTCGAAGGTTACGAAGCGAAGCTGTGCGTGATCATGATCGGCACAAACAACGGAGCGGATTCGAAAGAAGATGTCGCTGCCGGCATCACTGCGATTGTGAACGAAATCAAGAAGCGCCAGCCGAAGTCAAAGATCTTATTGCTCGGCATTTTCCCACGCAGCCCGAAGGCCGCAGATGGTGCCCGCGTCAAGAACAATCTCGTGAACGATATCGTCGCAAAGCTCGATGACGGCGGCAAGACGCTCAAGTACATGGATATCGGCGACAAGTTCCTTGATGCGAATAAGGATCTGCCGAAGGACATCATGCCGGACTTCCTACATCCGAACGCAAAGGGCTATCAGATCTGGGCCGACGCGATTCTGCCAACGGTCAAAGATATGTTGGGTGCTAAGTAAGTATCTGATCGTCGTGGTGTAGGCGAAGGTCTATACCACAATTTCATTATTTTGGAGCCAAGGAACAACACATGAGCACACCTAATCAGCTCGCGACAACGCGCCGCAATTTCATCAAGACCGGCGGCCAAGCCGTCGCCCTTTCTGCTCTCGCCAGCGTCATCGGTCGCCGAGCCTACGCAGCGGGCAACGATTTGATTCAAGTCGCACTTGTCGGCTGCGGCGGTCGCGGCAGTGGCGCGGCCAAGAACGCGTTGGCCACGACGAGCGGCCCGATCAAATTGGTCGCCATGGCCGACGCATACGATCACCGCATGAAACGCAGTCACGAAAGCTTGACCAAGCAATTCCCAACCAAAGAAAAGATGGACGTGCCTGAAGACCGGCGCTTCGTCGGATTCAGTGCCTACAAGCAGGCCATCGATTGTCTGAAGGCCGGCGACGTCGCGATCTTCGCAACACCGATGGCGTTTCGCGGCGTCCACTTCAAATACGCGATCGACAAAGGCGTCCATGTCTTCATGGAAAAGCCGCTGACGGCTGACGGCCCGAGCAGTAAACGCATGTTGAAATTGGGCGAAGATGCCGCCGCCAAGAATCTGAAAGTCGGCGTCGGTTTAATGTCGCATCACGCGCGTAATCTGCAGGAACTCGCCAAGCGCATTCAGGACGGCGAACTCGGCGAAATCATCGCGATGCGCGGCTATCGCATGCAGGGCATCATCGGGCATTTCAACACGATGCCCAAGCCCAAGGACATCAGCGAACTCGATTATCAGGTGCAACGTTTTCACGCACTGTTGTGGGCGGGCGGCGGAGCGTTCAGCGATTTCTACATCCACATCATCGATCATCTGACGTGGCTGAAAGGTTCGTTGCCGATTAAGGCTCAAGGCGTCGGCGGTCGTAATTTCCGCAGCGCTGGAAACGGGCTGAAATACGTCGATCAGAACTTCGACAGTTATGGCGTCGAATACACGTATCCCGACGGCACAAAGATGTTCTTCGATGGCCGCTGCATGGCTGGAGCCGAGAATCAGTATTCGAGCTTTATTCACGGCACAAAAGGGCTGGCGATTGCATCACGCAACAAAGATTGCGATGGACCGTCAGCGATTTATAAAGGCCAGCTCGAAGACCCGGCGAAGCTGCTGTGGGAATCGACGGACAAGAGCAACCCGTACCAGAACGAGTGGGACACGCTGGTTGACGCGATCCGCACCGATAAGCCGCACAATGAAGTCAAGCGCGGCGTCGAAGCCAGTGTCATCACCAGCATGGGCCGCATGGCGGCGCACATCGGCCAGACGGTCACGTATGAGCAGATGTTGAACTGCGATCACGAATTCGCGCCGGGATTGGAGAACCTGACCAAGGACTCCCCCGCCCCTGTTCAACCTGACGCCGACGGCATGTATCCGCAGCCGGAACCGGGAATCAAGAAACGGGAATACTAAACGAAACGACCATTTGTCATTTGTCATTTGTTATTTAAACGGCAACAGCACTCAAATTCGGAAACTGTTGCAATGACAAATGACACATGCTGTTTCAGGATTGGGGGCGTGGGGTTGATCTACGCCTCCCCCTCTCCCACAAAGGGGAGAGGGAACAGAGGCAACTACTTCCCGACGCGCTTCAAGAAATCCTCATAGTCTTCCGGCGTATCAATGCCCGGAGGATTCGATGACACGATGCCCACTTTGATGATGTGCCCTGCTTCGAGCGCGCGAAGTTGTTCGAGCTTTTCGAGCCGCTCCAGCATCGACGGCGGAAGCGCTTTGTATCCGAGCAAAAAGTCGCGGCGATACGCGTACAGTCCAAGATGATGGTAGCCAAACACGCGACGTCCATTCAGCGTCCACAGTCCCGAGTCCGCTGCGTCGCGAACATGCGGAATCGGCGAGCGACTGAAATACAGTGCGTTGCCCGTGCTGCTCACGACAACTTTCACGACGCTCGTTTTTAAGAATTTCTCTTCATCATAAATCGGCACCGCCAGCGTGGACATCGGCGCGTTGTCGTTTGAATTGACCAGCAATCGCGCGGCGAGGACCACATTGGCGGGATCAATTTCTGGCTCGTCGGCCTGGAGGTTGACGATCAATTCTTCGCTCAAGGGTGCAGCAGCTTCAGCAATGCGGTCGGTGCCGCTGGTGTGGTCGAGCCGCGTCATCACGGCATCCACGCCTGCACGTCTCGCGATGTCGATGAGCTGCAGATCATCTGCTGCAACCAAAATCCGGACGATCAATCCGTTCGACAACGCCTGCGCTTCGCGAGCGCGGTCGAGCGTGTGCTCCAGCACTGTTTTGCCTGATCGATTGAGCACTAATTTATTCGGCAGACGTGTCGACGCCAGACGAGCGGGCAAAACGAGAGCGGCTTTCATGACGGCGGAAACTCCAAAAGACGCCGGAAATTATTTCTTCGGAATGGAGGACAACGCGGTTGCAGGAACGGGTTGCTTGGCGGCGATGCCCGGCCCCGTCCAGCTGAAAATCATGCCAGCGGTCCCGGTACCGTTGTAGTACTCCAATCGAAAACGGTGTTTGCCTGCCTTGAGTTCGAGATGACCATCGCGTTCTGTCATCGGATGAGCGCCAGCGTTTTGAATGAGCAGGTTGTCACCCAAGTAAAACATCGAGCCATCATCTGAATTAATGTAGAACGTGTAATCTCCATCTTGGGGAACTTCAATGAAGCCCGTGAACTTCACTGCAAGAGAGGCGTCACGTCCAAACGCATTTTTCAATGAGCCCACATTCGGGAAATTGATGTTGGGAACCGTCTTCGTCTCGATGGGTTTAAAATCCGTATTGAACGCGTCTTCCGATTTTTCTTTTGGATTTGAAATGGCTGCATTAACGCCCGGCACCGCTCCATCGGACTTGTCGGAGGGACGTTTTTCTTCTTTATAATTCTCGAGCAGTTTGGCCGCTTCGATTCCCATCGTCGTTTTGCGGATCCAAAATGGATCAAGCAAGGCTTTCAACTGGCGGCGAATTTCAAACGGTGTCGACTTTCCGCCCGCAATCAAATCCTTAATCGCTTTCAAATCGCGCCGCGCCTTGCTTTCGCGCGGACCGTCTTCTTCTACTTTAACGGTCGTCGCCGGAACGGAACTCTCCGCTGTCGTCGTCTTCGGCTCAGGAATCGGCGTCACAGCCACGACGGTTGTTGCGGTCACATTTGGTTGAGCAGAAGTCGCACGCTTGCCACCTCCGTCACTCGGACCGGTCAAGGACCACAAAATTGCTACGATGATTCCAACGGCGGCGCAACCGATCCCAATCGCCAGAGGGCGGTTGGCATTCGCCCAGCGGTAGGCCTGCGCCGTGAACGTCATTTGCAATCCCGCATTGCCATATGTCTGAGAGGTACCGGCTTGTCGTACGGCTTCCGGCGCGTTGACTGCGGCATGCGTGCCGGTTTGCGTGGGGCGTCCGGGAGTGGTGCGAACTGGGCGTTGCACTCGAGTGGATCGCGGATTCGTTCCAACCGCAGCCGTGACGCCAGAGCGTTGAACGGGGGCGTGACTACGGGCGCATTGCGGGCAATAGTTTTTGCCCGTGACGGTTATGACTTCGGTCTCATCGACCCGCGTCCCGCAATCATCACAATACAGAATCTGCATGGTCTCAATCACTCGTTCCAAACATCATTATCGAAACCCCCGCTCCTTAGATTACGCGTGAGCCGCATGAAGTAAATGCGAAATTGACGAAACTTTTCACGCCGGGAACTATAGCATTTCAGTTGCCGCTCACTGTGGTGCGGGCTTCCAGCCTGCATAGGAAAAATTGCAGGCTGGAAGCCCGCACTACAATTTATAGTCACAGCATCTTACGGTCTCGGTCCCGGCGGCTTCGGCTTCAATGCCGGATCGATCTCGTCCATGACCGGCACGAATCCACCCTTCTTCCGCTCGAAGACGGGCAGCGTTTCCTTGCGCGTCGCGTCGCCCGCGTACTTCAGCGTTTCGCTCAGAACGTTCAATTCCTGGATGATGTAGTCAATGCGATCAAGCTTTTCTTTCGGGCTGCGATCCATGTTGCGGCGCACGGCCTGCAATTCGACGCTCAAGTCCGAAAAGCGCTTCGTCGCGACTTCCAAATCACGCGCGTTCTTTTGTGCCGCGATCACGACCGGGTCTTCTTTCGCGGGATTGTAAATCAGCCACGGCTTGCGCTTCAAAACGTTCGTGCCTTCTTCGAAATTCTCAGCGCCCAAGCGCAACGCCAGCACGAGTCGTCTCACATCCGGATAACTTTCCTGCAACATCCGGTCCGCCGTTTCCAACACCGTGTCGATCTTCCCGGCGCTCGTTTGGAATCGCGCGGTCAAATCCTTCGCGTTCTTCACCATCGCCGGGATGTCGTCCTTCGTCTTGTTCATGATGTACTGCATGTCCTGGAAAACCGGCTTCACGTCCGTCTTAATTTCAGTCACGGCCACGCGCGCCTCGTCGGCCAATCCGCCGACCTTTTTTTGCAAATCCTCAACCGCCGCCGTCACGGCATCCAGCGTCTTGTCCACATGCGGCTTCACGCCTTCGACCGCCGCACCAATGCGGTTGAAATTCGCTTCCGCACCGTCGGCCAATTTGTCCACGCGGTCCCACGTTTTGGGCAGACGATCGTCGGCGATTTTCACGATTTTTTCGAGGCGCTCGGTGATCGTGTCGAAGCGTCGCAAAGCTTTTCGAAGACTTTCCTGCTCGTCTTTTCCGACGACATCGCTGACCGACGACAGAATGTCTTTGACCTGCTCGACCGAACGCGCGAGGTTCGTGTAAAAGTCGCCTGATCGTCCCAGCGCGGTGCGCGAATCGAGCAACGGCTTGCCGCTTCCCGACGCGATTTCCACCGTCGTGTCGCCCATTAATGTCGCACGGATGCTGATGTCGTCATCTTCGCGGAAACGGTCTTTGTCGTGTTCGCTGATGACTTCAAGAATCAAATTGATCATCGTTTTGTTGTTGATCTTCTTCTGCACTTCGGCCTGAAATTGATCCGCTGGAAGCAACTTCAAACTCTTACGTTCCGCGTCGGTCAGCGGCAGTTTATCGATGTCGGCGAGTTTCAACGGCGGCAGCTTTTTGATTTCGTCGTCGTTCAAATGAACAATGCGAATGTCCTTGACGCGTCCGACTTCGACGCCGTTAAAACGCACCGGCGCGTCCGGGCGCAGCGACGTGACCGACGAGAACACCACCGAGATGTATTGCCGTCCGCGCAACCCGCGCGCCCAATCGCCGTACAGGAACAGCATGGCGATGAACAGCCCCATACACAGTGTCAGGAAGCATCCCGCTTTGACTTCCGATTTGTCCGATTTGCCAGCCATGGTCGTGCTCCGTTCCAATTGGTACAAACACCGTCTTTGTTCTACCGTCCGCCTTCAGTCCAGCGCACCGGTCCGTCTCCGAACCATGCCGCGCGTTTTCGTTCGCTCCACGGCACATACATCGTCTCGTCCATCGAGTTCAAAATCTCAGCCAACGAGTCGCGAATGACAGTGAGACGCTTCAACGATTCGTCCGCGCGTTCCTTGACGGGATCAATGATCGTATCGACTGCCGGATTGTTTTCGAGCGCTCGGATCGCGTCGCGCGTGTCGGCTCCGGCGTTCGTCATGCGTCGCGTGACCATCGCTAATTTGCGTCGGATGTCGAGAGCCGTCTGTGCCACATGTTCTCCGGTGTCACGATTGGCCAACATCAAATCCTTATTGTTGGTTGCGACATATCCGGCGATCTTCAGATTCAATAAAATCTTCTGCGCCGCCTCCGAAAACCGGCGCATGTCGTCGGTGCTCTGCGACTGCATACTTCCCAGCGCGTCCATCGCAGCATCCAGCCGCGCGGGCGCTTTTTCTATCATTTCTTTCGCCTGCAACAGCCCCAACTTCGTTTCGCTCAAACCTGTGGTCAGCGTATTCAGTGGAGCCGTCACCGCCGTGCGCGTCTCGTTGACATCCAACGAAATTTCTTTCATCGCGGCCTGTGCCTCATTTTCAGCGATGACCGTTTTTTGCTGAATATCTTTGAGCGCGGCCTGGACTTTTTTCGTTGCCGTCTCCGCCGACGGAATGATGCTTTCGAGCACTTTGCCGGTCTTGTTGAGACGGTCCTTCGCCGTGATCGTCAGTTCGCTGAACCGCTCTACAGTGTGCTTCACGCGATCCGGCGCGGACTTGGTCAGACCCGTGGTCGTATCCGTCAACGGGGTGTACCGCCTCAGCGCACGTCCAAAGCTCGCGCGTTCGGAAGTCCCCACCACCTCCGCCACGTTGGTTAGAATCTTCTTCATTTCAACCATCGACTTCTGGAGATTCGCTTCGAAATCGCCCGAGTTCCCGATGATATAATTCTTCGGCTTTACCGGTTGAAACGTCATCTCGTAGCTGCCCGAAACGATCTCAACGGCCGAGTCGCCGAAGATTGTCGAAACGATCCGGACTGCGTCATTTTCGTGGTAGCGAATCGGATCATTTTCGTCGAGCAGATCGAGCGTCAATTCAATCATCGTCGCGCCGATGAGTTCATTGCGACACGCGGCGTTAAAGTCCTTCGACTGCAACGCCAGCAGTTCACGCTTCAACGCAGCAGAGCGGATCGGCAGATTGTCCAAGTCGCGCGGAACCAGCACAGGGAATTTCGCTTCAATGATTCCGCTGTCGAGATGCAGCGTCCGCATCGCTTTGACACGCCCTTTTTCAACGCCGTTGTACCGCACCGGTGAATCTTTTTTGAGCGAGCCGATGTTTTCAAAAACGACCAGCATATCCTGACGCCGCTTCCAAAGCGATCCCGCACGGATGTAGTTCAGCCACGCGACGCCGACGCCGATGACGCAGGCGATCAGCAGCAATCCAATGACGATGTGTTTTGTTTTGTAGACGCGCGTGTCTTGCATGATTTACAATTGCTCCTCGGGCAGATGAGGACGCACAGGCGCAGCGGGCGGCTTGGGTTTCGGCGGTGTCGCGGCGGCGGGTTCGACGGCTGGGACGGGCTTGGGTTTGGGCGTTTCGCCGGGCACAAAATCGGTGCGATTGACATTAAAAAACGTATCGGATTCGGCTAGCTTTTCCTCAACGCTGCGCGCGCGTTCACGGTCAGCTGGGTCGTTCGTGCTCATGCCCACCTGCAACGCCGAGAGTTCCCGCCGCAGCTCGATGTACTGATCGCGCGCCATATCAAAGCGCCACGCCAAATGCCGCTGCGACAATTGCTCAGGCGTGTATTTTGATGAGAAGAAGCCCGCCGATTTCTTGAGGTTCCACGTCAGTTCCTGGACTGACATCGCCGCGTCGGTTTGCGAATCGACCGTCGAGCGCATGTGCCCGGCGCTGTGCTTCAATTCAATTTCGACACGCGTCAACACGTCATCCAATTTCGCAATCGCAGCCAGGGCCGACTCCGCCGTCGCGCGCAATTCCTTCAGCCGTTCCGGCGTCTTCACGCGGTATTCAGACGAGACTTTATTCCAGCGCGCAACTTCGTCTTTGGCCAACTTGCGATAATGCTTCAGTCTGTCCACCGCCTCTTGCGCCGATTTGCCCAAGGCTCCGTGCATCGTTTCGATGGCTTCCGCAGCCTTGTTGATCGCGGCGTCCGCTTTCGGAAAAATCGCGAGCACGCGTTCGGTTACGTCGTTCATATTTTTTTCGGACTGATCCGCGCGCAGATCGATTTCGTCCCAGACGACTGGCAGCTTTTCCACCATCGTTTCAGTCTGCTTTTCAAGATTGGCAGTGAAGCCTTCGAAATTCCGTAACTGATCCTTCACCGCCGCCTTGCCGACATCGCCGCCGATGAGATTGGCGGCTGAGCGCAGAAGGTCTTCGATCTGCTCCATATTTTTTCCGATGTCCGACATTAAATCTGCATCGACGCCCAGCACCACCATGCCGGGTCGCGGCGCGATTGGCTTGCCGCGTCCGGTCACAATTTCAACGCGACTGTCGCCCAGTTTGCTCGCCGCGATGTAATACGCATCGTCGTCGCGCAACCGCTTTTCGTCGTGATCGATGAGCACATCAATTTCGGCCAGCACCATCGTTCGGCCGCTGATGTCCGCTCTCAACGCGTGGTCCACTTCGGACTCGCTCATCCGCGCGAACACTTCGCGGGACGTTGCCGAAATCGGCAGATTGTGCAGATCGTTCTTGGTGAGGGGCGCCATTGAATTCAGAATGTCCGGCGTGACGTGTATGATCGAGACGTCTTTTACGCGTCCGACTTCCATGCCGTCGTACAACACCGGTGCGCCTGGTTTCAACGACCGCGCCTGCGTGTAGAGCACACGAATTTCAGCGACACCGCGCCACGTCCGCCCTAATTTTCCGTACAAAAAATACAGCCCCGTCAACAGCGCCAGACCAAACGCCACGAAGAGGCCAGCGTACAGCACGTCGTTGGAACCGCGGCGGTATGTTCTGCGTGAGGCCATACGTTAGTTCGCGTCCTTCGGCGGATCGATGGGTACAACCGGTTCAGGAGACGACATCGGGGCAACGGGCGTGACAGAAACGTCCGATACGACGGACGTTGAGGCCTCCGTCGGTGCAGCCGTTTGAGCCGCCACAGTCGCCTGTTCCGCGCGCTCTTTTTGAACTATCGCCATCGTGCTGCGCCGCATGAAAAACATCTCGGACTTGGGAGGCTTGGGCGGCTCTTCCATCATGTCGCGTTCAGGGATGTCTACCTCCATCATGTCACGCTCTGGCACAACAATTTGTGATGGCTTCGACGGTACCTGAACGGTATTGAGCACCGGCGTGGGAATGGCCTCGGGGCGTTCGGCTGCAAGTGGCTCGACCGGCGGCACAGCGAGCAGATCCGCATACGGCATCGGCTTCGGCGGCGGCATTACTGGTAACGGCGCCAGCATCGGGTTCGGCACCGACACGGCGCGCCGCACACCGGACGACACCAACGTCGCGCCCGTGTGCGGAATGATGCCCGCAGCCGGTGCGACGGTGCGCTCCATACTTGAACGCGTCATCACGACGGTTTTCGATTCCGTCGGTCCGTGAATAAAGCGTCGCACAAATGGGTCCTGGCTCGCCCGGATTTCATTCGGCAAACCTTGCAACACGATGCGCCCGTTGTTGAGCACGACCATGCGATCTGCGACACGAAATGCGCTTTGCAAATCGTGAGTCACCACAACCGACGTGACGTTCATCGTCCGCGCCAAATCGGTGATCAGTCCATCGATGATGCCGGTCATGATCGGGTCGAGACCCGATGTCGGCTCATCATAAAATAATAATTCAGGATCCAGCGCAATCGCTCGCGCCAGTCCCGCACGCTTGGCCATCCCGCCTGAAATCTCCGACGGCAGCCGGTCCTCGGCTTCACGCAAGCCGACGAGTTCGAGCTTGACCTTGACCATGAGATCGATCATATCGCCGCCGAGCTTCGTGTGTTCTTTCAACGGCAGCGCCACGTTCTGCCCGACGGACATGGAGCTGAACAGCGCCCCGGATTGAAACAGAATTCCATAACGCTTGCGGAGCGTGTCCAAGTCGCGCGGACGCAGCGCGGCAATGTCCTTGCCGAAAAGTTTGACGCTGCCCGAATCCACCGAATGCGCACCGATCAGGCACCGCAGCAGCGTACTCTTGCCGCATCCCGACGCGCCCATGATCACCAGCGTTTCACCGCGTCGAACGGTCAAACTGACGCCATCCAACACCGTGCGCCCGTCAAACGTCTTCGACACGTCGGTCACTTCAATCACCGGCGGGACGGGCGGCGTTGGCGAGGATGGAAACGGGGCTACGTCGGATGGCATTCAGAACCTCAACGGAATTGCAATGCTGCGGTGCGCGGCCTGAAAGGGCCGAATAAAAAAGTACGCATACCCAGCGTCATGCCCTTTCAGGGCGAATTGCATCGATGCAACCCAACCCAGGGCGATGCCCTGGGCTGGAATGTTGCGGCCTTACAGGCCAGGAAAAACTAACGTCCAGGGCTCTACTTCTTCGCCTGAGCCTGTGTCCATGCCATCTGAGCGAGCGCAATAATGGCTCCGACGGCAATGCCTGCTACAAACAATTCCGGATGATTGGCGTGTGCAACAATGAACATGTGGCCTCTCTCTTTCTCGTTATAAAAATGGACAACCGCAACGATGTCCCGTTTCCCCGCAAAGTCGTTCGTGTTCGCGCTACCGCTTATTTACCAGCGAGCGTGTAGTAGAACAAAATCGAAAAACACAAGTTCGCCGCGATGATGCAGACGATGGAGCGCACGACCGCTGTCGTCGTCGCACGACCGACACCCAACGCACCGCCGTTCGCGTTCAAGCCCTGTCGGCATGCGACGATGGTGATGATCGCTCCGAATGCAGCGGCCTTGACCATCCCTCGCGGAATGTCCTGCCAATCCACAGCTGAATTATTAATCTCGATGTACTTCTGCGACGCAATGTTTAGTAAATTTGTCCCTACAACATAGCCGCCGAACATGCCCATGACATCGGCGATGAGCGTCAGGCACATCATTGTTGACATGACCCCGAGCACACGAGGAAGAACCAGAAAACGGATGGGAGGTAACGCGCCCGCTTCGAGCGCCAGGATTTCTTCGTTGACATTCATCGACGCAATTTCAGCCGCAATCGCAGCGCCGGCAAATCCCGACATGATCAAACCGGTCATCAGCGGCCCGAGTTCTTTGGTCACGCCGATGGCCACAATCGAGGCCGTTTCATTCAACGCGTTGTATTTAAGGAGCGTCGTGGACATGGCGACGGCGACGATCATGCCGACGAACAGATTGACCATGCAAATGATCGGAACCGCGCGAACACCGAAGCGCACCATTTGTTGGGAGAGCGGTTCGACGCGCAGGCGTGGGAACGCCAACAGCGTACGGAGCATCAACCGCCCCATCTGCCCCAGTTCGTCCGCCCACATAAATCCAGCGCGGCCAACGAACCCCAAAAATCGTGTCACTAACCCCATGCGTTGCTTATTGCTCCAATGTGCGCGTAGAATAGCAGAGGATTTGAATCCGCCAAGTGGACAACTTCAAGAACTGGATCAAACAGTCGATCCCTCTCTTCGCGTTGCCATGACTCCTGAAATTCCAGCCATTCAAAGTGCTCGCATCGGGGTATAGAACACTTCACACTTCAGGATAATTTCTTATGACCCGCCGCGATTTTACTGCTTCTGCTTTGGCTGCCACGCTGGCGTTCCAACTTCGTGCCGATGAACCCGTGAAGAAACTACGTGTCGCCGTGATCGGACACACGGGCCGTGGCGATTACGGACATGGCGTCGATACCATGTGGGCCTCTGTTCCGGGAACCGAAATCGTCGCTGTCGCGGATGCGGATGCGAAAGGCTTGGCGGCGGCGCAGAAGCGGCTGAAAGTCGAACGCGGTTTTGAGGATTACAAGAAAATGCTCACAGAGGTCAAGCCCGATCTCGTCGCCATCGGCATGCGTCACCTTGATCAGCATCGCAACGCCATCATCGCTGCGTGTCAAGCGGATGCGCGCGGCATTTATATGGAAAAGCCGTTCTGCCGGACACTCGGTGAGGCCGACGAGATTATCGCTGCATGCGAGAAGCATTCCGTCAAACTCGCGCTGGCTCATCGCAATCGCTATCATCCCGTCTTACCGACGATTTCGACGCTCGTCAAAGAGAGCGCGATAGGACAACTATTGGAGATCCGGGCGCGCGGAAAAGAAGATCATCGCGGCGGTGCGGAAGACATGTGGGTGCTCGGAGCACATCTGTTTAATCTCGCGGCCTATTTCGCAGGCAAACCTTTAACGTGTTCGGCGACCGTATTGCAAGCGGGAAAACCGGTCACGAAAGCGGATGTCAAAGAAGGCCCCGAAGGCATCGGGCCGATGGCGGGAAATGAAATTCATGCGCGCTTCGATATGGAGAGCGGCATTCCATTATTCTTTGATTCGAAGCAAAACGCCGGGACTAAAGACGCTGGATTTGGGTTGCAGTTGATCGGCACAAAAGGCGTCATCGATCTGCGCATTGATCTTGAACCGTTGGCTCAGATTCTCGAAGGCAGTCCGTTCAAGCCGACTCAACCGCCGCGCGCGTGGCAACCGGTTTCGTCCGTTGGAATCGGTAAGCCGGAGCCTCAACCCGGCACCGCGAAGCATGTCATGGGACATATCGCAGGCGCGCTGGATTTGATGGCTGCGATCACAGAAAATCGCCAGCCGTTGTGCAGTGCTGCTGATGGCCGAACCGCCATCGGCATGATCACCGCCGTCTTCGAATCGCACCGCTTGAATGGCCAGCGCGTGGCATTCCCGTTGCAGACAAAAGAGAATCCGTTGAGTGCGCTGTAACGGCGAACGGCTTTTTTTACTGCGAATTTTCGCGAAAACAGCAACGGCTTATTACGTGTCCGGTTTTACGGATGAAGGTGACACGCGCAAAGGGACAGAGTATAGTTGTGTCTCAACGATTTTTACGATGTCTATTCCGTCATCCCAGCGATGCGGAATAGGGGCGACGCCTTCACTCTGACAGGAATGACCGCAGCCGTGTCCACTACAAACTCTCCTTCTCCATCTTCCGGCCCCGGTGCGTCTGATTCGGATCAGGTTGACCGCCCCGCATCGCTTCCGAATTCCACGCCTATTCCCGGCGCGAAGAAGTACAAGCCGATTGGCGATTTCAATATCGTCCAGAAGCTCGGACGCGGCGGCATGGGTTCAGTGTATCTCGCCGTTAAAATAAGCACCGGCGAGCAAGTGGCGCTGAAGATTCTGCTGCCTGAATTGGTCAACGATCCGGAGATGTACGAGCGCTTCAAACGCGAAGCCCGCGCGACGCAACGCTTCTCGCATCCGCACATCGTCTCCGCCGTCGATTTCGGAAACGTCGAGAAATATCACTACATCGCGATGCAGTACGTGGACGGCCCGGACTTGGAAAAGTTGCTTGCCTCTGACGGACTCTTCGGCGAAGAAAAGATTCTGCGCGTCGCGTTTGAAATGGCGCTGGCACTCGAAGAAATCGAGAAGCAGGGCATCGTCCACCGCGACATGAAACCCTCGAACATCATGGTCACATCAGCGGGCGTCTACCGCTTGACCGACTTGGGCCTCTCCTCCGCCGGTGCTGGCGACCAGCGCGTCACCATGGCTGGTAGCGCCATCGGAACGCCGTTCTACATCTCGCCCGAACAAGCCAAAGGCGATATGGAAGTGGACATCCGAGCCGACATCTATGGCCTCGGCGCGACGCTCTATCATCTCGCAACCGGCAGCGTTCCGTTTCCCGGCATCAACGACGTGATGATCATGACCGCACATTTGAAAACGCCGCTCACGCCACCCGAAACGGTCGAGCCGTCAGTCTCGCCGTGTGTCAGCGCATTGATTCAACGCATGATGGAAAAAGACCCGGCTCAGCGTCCGCAGACTGCCGCAGAATTAAAGCACATGATCGAACAATGCCAGCGCGGCGAACTCCCGACCATCGTTACGAAGGAGACCGAAGCGCCCGCAAAGGCTAAGGGATTCTTCGGGAGACTGTTTTCGAAAGCGTAGGAACACATGACCGGGCCGGGTGCCACGGAGCTGTACCCTGCTCCGTGCTAGTGCGTATACGATTTTGAAAGTACTTCGGCTCAAAGATCACTTAAAGGAGCAGGGTACTGCTCCTTGGCAATGTGAAAAACCGGCATCCAGACGTTAGTGTGGCTAAGATTTCAAGAGCCTTACTCCAACAAAAGGAGCCCACAATGAAGAGTTTAGGTCTGGATGCTCATTCTACAAGTTTTACTTTGGCGTTATCGGCGAGCTTGGTCAAGAGATTCGCGGCTGCCGTGTTCAAATCGCCGGGATTCATCATCGCACCGGGCACCTTAATAATCTTCATGGCTCTCCTTACGGGTGGGTTGGGTGAGGCCCCATTCCAGACGCCGCCGTCATTCCATGTGCCTTGGCCCCATTTACGCATCGCCGGATCGGTTTCCTCACAGGTGCAGCCGATTTAAAGCCACTTTTTTCAAAAATCAACATAAATGCAGCCGAAATATGAGCAAACGCGCCCCAAAACATGTGAAACGCCGCGCGCTTCGACTGAAGTGAAGCGCAAAACAGTTGAAGTGGATCGAAAAACAGTCGAAGCGGCGCGCAAAACAGTCGAAGCGACGCTCAAAACACACGAAGCGGCGCGAAAAACACCCGAAGCGGAGCTCAAAACAGTCGAAGTGAAGTTCAAAACACACGAAGCGGCGCTCAAAACAGTCGAAGTGGAGCGAAAAACAGTCGAAGCAGTGCACAAAACACCCGAAGCGGCGCTCATTTCCGCGCCCCGTGGCTTTGGATCAGCCGTTCCCAAATGTAAAATAAGACGAAGAGGATGACCAACGCAACACACGCATCGACTATCTTGGCTGCGGTCTCATCCGAAAACGTTCCGTCCCCTTCCTTAACCCATTGTCCTTGTACACGACTTACAACCCCGACTTCTTCGTGCGAAATGAACTTGACCGGCCAGCCTCGCATTTGCAGTTTGGCGGTACAATACTCCCAAATATGGTGTGCATTATTAACTCGGAGCTCATCATTCATTTCATTTATTGTTTTGTAACGAATTAGATCATTGCTACAAAAACAATACTGCGTTTCGGTTGAAAAGTTTATCCAAATTAACGCGCCCGCGACAAACATCATCACAATGGCCGTCGATAGATGGATTTGAAATCTAAAAAACTTGCGGGGCGAGGGCTCGGTCATGTCTCACGCACCCTTCCGCGCTGCGCGACGGGGGATGAGGAATTCGCAGACGAACCAAACCGCGATTAGAATCCAAATATAAATCATCACGTCTACCGCTATTTTTGTGTAAAAAAATGTAAAATGGCCCGAGTTGGGAGGAGTAGCTACCTTTTCTGGAGGATCTAGTCCCCACCGAAAAGTCATTAGTCCTTCATACGGCCAGCCAAAGTACTTGCACGTAGAATACACATCTCGAAAAGTCGCCCCTTCATCGAAAGTGCATTGCTGGATTGTGTGCTCTATCCGTTCATTAAGGTTCGCCCAAATCAACGCGCCCGTGACAAACATCATCACAATGGCCGTCGAGAGATGGATTTGTAAGCGCTCGTGGGGCTGAGGTGGCTAGGTCATGTTTTAACCTCGATTCATCGCACATTTTTCATCCATTGCCACTACACCGATCCGCGATAGAACGGGCGGCAGATCTTTCATTCAAGGAGCGCCCCATGTCCTTCGATACGACGATTCCGCAAGCCAATGCCGACCTGGACGCGGTGCCTATCCGCGACAATTTCAATGCGTTGAAGACGCTCATCGACGTAATTCCGGCTCAAAAGATGCTGCTCGCGGGGCGCGCGACGCTATCCGGCGGCGACAATTCGGATGTAGCGTGGTCGCTCGTGTCAATTGCGTGACGCATAACGTCCCGACACATGACGGATGGCCATTAACACGTGAGCAAAGCAGCGGCACTCCGCACATTGCTGCGACGCGCGGGCAGCAGCCTGCTTGGGCGATCCGGTTTCGGTTGTACACGAGGCAGTCGCACAGTAAATGTCGTTCCTGAACCGGCAATGCTCCGGACGCTCAATTCACCACCCATCATCCGACAAAATTGCTGGCTGATCGTCAAGCCAAGCCCCGTTCCGCCGTACTTGCGCGTGGTGGACTCGTCCGCTTGTTGAAACGGCTGGAACAGTTTCTTGATCTGTTCAGGCGTGATGCCGATTCCCGAGTCGCTCACTTCCATGACAACCCAATTCTGGTCGTCGACAACATCCCCTCGCACCTCCAGCCGGATCGTACCTTTATCTGTGAACTTGGCTGCGTTGCTCAACAGATTAAAAAGCGTCTGACGCACTTTCGTGGCGTCGGCCGACATGGTGTCCAATTCCGGCGCGCAGGTCACGGCGATCACATTGTTATTCTTGGCGACCATCGGTTCAACCAGCGCGATCACGTCATCCAGTAGTTTGGGGATTGAGAACGATTCAATATACAGCTCCATCTTGCCAGCCTCGACTTTGGACAAGTCAAGAATCGCGCTGATCAGTTCCAGCAGATGCTTGCCGGCGGATCGAATCTTGCGCAGATCGGTGATGTAGTCGACATGCCCGTCATCGGACGCCATTTCTTCCAGCATTTCGCTGTACCCGATCACAGCGTTGAGCGGCGTGCGCAGTTCGTGGCTCATGTTGGCGAGGAACGTGCTCTTCGCGGTGTTAGCCGCTTCGGCGGCTTCCTTGGCAACTTTGAACTGTTGATTGGTAAGCGCGTGCAATTCGTCAGCGCTTTTTCGCGCGGTGATATCCTCAGTCGCCCCTTCGTAATACAAAAGCTTTCCGGCAGCATCGCGCACAGCCCGCGCATTTTCAGAGATCCAGATGATGGTGCGGTCCTTGCGATAAATGCGCGATTCGAAACCGTATACTTCGTCGGAAAGTTCCAACGCCAGCTTGAATTCATCGCGGCGGTTGGGCTCCACATAAAGCTGGACCTGGATGTCGCCGACCGATCCAACTAATTCCTCTACCGACGCATAGCCATAAATCCTGGCCAAAGCGGCGTTCGCCACGATGTAATTGCCGTCTGGCGTTGTTTGAAAAATACCTTCCACAACATTGTTGAAGATCGCGCGGTATTTCTGCTCTGCAGCCCCTTCACGTTGCGCCGTCGCGCGCAGGTCCAATTGGCGGATCAATAGCCGTCCCAACGCCGCCAACGATTCGCGCTGTGCCGGGGTGAGCCGACGCGGCGCACGATCCATCACGTAAAGCATTCCCAGAGCCAGTCCGTCCGTCGCAATCAACTGAACGCCCGCGCAAAATCGCACCATCGGCTCGCCGATGACCAGCGGATGACTGCGCGTGCGCGCGTCAAACCAGGTGTCCGGGATTTCGCAAACCTCTTGTTCATTACAGCATGAATAGAGAAGTGAGTCTTCGAGCGCAATCCCCGAAGCGACGGTCCCGAGTTTACTTGTGAACCACGTCCGCCCGTTTTCGCTTAAAGCAAGACCAGCCAGCGGTGAAGCGCATGATTGGCCTGCAAGCAGAATAAAATCATCAAACTCCGCTTCGAACGGCGTATCAAAAACAACGCACGATTGAGTCGCACGGGCATGCAGTGGTTCAGTCGTTGGTTTCTGATCAGCGTTCATTGAGTTCTATATGCTCCAAAGAAGAGTCGAACATCTGAATAACATATAATCTGCTTATTATTCACCCTCTCACCCTGATCAGACTGTACAATATTAACCAGTGGCATGTCCCGAAAAATGTCCGTTGAATGGAATGGACTAAAAGGGGCAACTATAGGAATTCTGACATTCTCAGAATTTAGAAATCGCCTGACTATTGCCAATGCGCTTCTATAGCAATTCCTCAGCCTCGATTATTTAACAGCGGGGAAGGACGCCAATCTTTCGTTTATTTCTGAAAGTCCGATTCGCACCTTCCAGTCTTAGCAGGGTGCTAATATGGAGGTCTCCTCATCGGTCGTCTCAATTCGCCGAAGAGGTACGGGACACCTCGAAATAAGTTCAACGTCACTTCTGCGCGGCACGAAGGCGAATCTGTCGTTCGCAGAGGAACCAGGTGGCGATAAAGATAATTAATGCGAGATTGGCTTGCGGAATCATCGGATCGAAGGACATGGAGCGCTCCTTGAATGAAAGGGTTTGCCGCTCGTTCAAGCGCGGATCGGTGTAGTGGCAATGGATGAAAAATAGGGTGGGTGACAGTAAGAACGGATGCCAAGGAGCAGTACCCTGCTCCTTGCCGTATCGCTACCGATCTGTGTGAGGTTTGAATTTATTCCAATTTCAAACGCGCATCAGCACGGAGCAGAGTACTGGTCCGTGGCTCCCAGAATCCCGCGATGAATCAAGGTTAAACCATGCCCACTCCGCCGCCCCGCAAGCGCTTTCAATTCCATCTGTCGACGGCCATTGTGTTGATGTTTGTCGCGGGAGGGCTTATATGGGCAAATACGCGTGATCGGTATGATACCGTTAGGTATAGTTATCCATTTATGAATTCAAACGATACAATTCGACAAAAAGATGGCGATTACGGCTGGCCAATTCCAGCGTTATTTTTTGTTAAAGAATGGCGCATTCACGAATCGCATTTAACAACACATCCGAGTTTCAGCCATATCA